>NZ_JBHXML010000037.1:0-90137 GCF_042720345.1 Kitasatospora sp. NPDC058478
CCACCGAGCGCAGGTGCAGGTCGGCCCCGGTGACGGCCTGGTCGCCGATCACCAGCGCCCGCACGCCGCCCTCGTCGGAGATCCGGACCAGCTTGCCGTCCGGGGTCCAGGACGGGACGCCCTGGAACAGCTCCAGCCAGACGTCGTCGCGCTCCTCGAACAGCACCTCGGTGGCGCCGGTGGCCACGTCGAGGCCGAGGATCAGCTGGCTGCGCTGGTCGCGGGCCTGGACGAGCAGCAGCGGCACGCCGCCCGCGGACCAGTGCACCCGGGCGAGGTACGGGTAGGCCGTGCGGTCCCAGACCACCTCGGTGCGGCCGCCGTCCAGGTCGAGCACCCAGAGGCCGACCTCGGCGTCGGCGGTGCCGGCAGCCGGGTAGGCAACCTCGGCGGGCTCGCGCTGCGGGTTGGCCGGGTCGGCGATCCACCAGCGGCGCACCGGGGTGTCGTCGGCGCGCTCGACCAGCAGCCGGTCGCCGTCGGGGGACCACCAGAAGCCCCGGTCGCGGCTCATCTCCTCCTGGGCGATGAACTCGGCCTGCCCCCAGGTGACGTTCGGGCCGTCGGGCTCGGCGAGCACCCGGTCGGCGGTGCCGTCGGTGCGGGTGAGGCGCAGTTCGCCGGCGGTGTTGGCGTAGGCGACGTGGCTGCCGTCCGGGGAGACCCGCGGGTCCAGCAGCGGGCCCTGGGCGGGCAGTTCGGCGGTGGCGCCGGTGGCCAGGTCGGCGGTGAACAGCCGGCCGGAGAGGGCGAAGGCGGCCAGTCGGCCGGCCGCGTCCAGGGCGTAGCCGACGATGCCGGCCGAGCCTTCGCGGCTGCGCTCGCGGCGGGCCTTCTCGGCGGGCGAGAGGTCCTCCTCGCCGCCGCCGAGCAGCACGGCCGGGTCGGCGGCGATCCGCTCCTCGCCGGTGGCGGTGTCGAGGGTCCAGAGCAGGTTGGCCCGGTCGCCGCCCGACCGGGAGCGCAGGAAGACGACCCGCGAGCCGTCCGGTGCGACGGAGAAGGAGCGGGGCGCGCCGACGGTGTAGCGCAGGGTCCGCGCGTACTGCCGGGGGAAGGTGTCCGCAGGGGTGTGGGAGGTCATGGCATCAGACCCTACGATGCCGTACTCCCGCTGCCGGGCGCCTGGTGATCACTCGTTCGGAGCATCGTTCCCGAGTGCGCCCCAAAGGCGCCCATACCCCCTCCGACCGGCCCATGCGCCCCACGAGTGCCCCCGTACCCCGGCGCGTGGAGACTCACCGAATGTAATGCTCCCCTTACCCATCGGGTATGACTGGTCGGGCGGGTGATCGTCGGGCCCGTCCCGGCCCCGGTCGCCCGACCGCAAGTCCCGTACGGTCCCACCGTCACCCTCCCCAGGGGGTGGCGCACCCGAGAAGGGGTGTGAGCCGACATGGCTTTGTCCGTCTCCGCAGCCATGCTGATGCTGGTCATCGTGGTGGTGCTGATCCGCCGCTCCGGGCTGAAGCTCGCGCACGCGATCATCTGCGCGCTGCTCGGCTTCTACCTGGCGTCCAGCTCGATCGCGCCGTCGATCAGCCAGGTCACCAGCAACCTCGCCGGGATGATCAACGGCCTGAAGCTCTGACCCCGCCACGGCGGTCGTTAGGCTTCCTCCCATGACCGCGACTACCGGCCGCCGCCTGCTCCTGGTGCACGCCCACCCCGACGACGAGTCGATCGGCAACGGCGCCACCATGGCCCGGTACGCCGCCGAGGGCGCCCAGGTCACCCTGGTGACCTGCACCCTCGGCGAGGGCGGCGAGGTGATCCCGCCCGGGCTGGCCCATCTGACGGCCGATCGGGAAGGAACCCTCGGCGCGTACCGGATCGGCGAGCTGACCGCGGCCATGCGCGCGCTCGGCGTCACCGACCTCCGCTTCCTCGGCGGCCCGGGCCGCTACCGCGACTCCGGGATGATGGGCCTGCCCGACAACGACGTGCCCGGCTGCTTCTGGCGGGCCGACGTCGACGAGGCGGCCGGCCACCTGGTCGCGGTGGTCCGCGAGGTCCGGCCGCAGGTGCTGGTCACCTACGACGAGAACGGCGGCTACGGGCACCCGGACCACATCCAGGCGCACCGGGTCGCGATGCGCGCGTACGAGCTGGCGGCCGATCCGACGCACCGCCCGGAGCTGGGCCCGGCCTGGCGGATCGCCAAGGTCTACTGGAACCGGATGCCCCGCTCGGTGATCGAGGCCGGGCTCGCCGAGACCGCCGCCCGGGCGCCCTTCCCCGGGACGGCCCGGCCGGCCGACGTTCCCGGGGTGGTGGCCGACGAGGTGGTCACCACCGTCCTGGACGGCTCCGCCTACGCCGGGCGCAAGGCCGCCGCGATGGCCGCGCACGCCACTCAGATCACCGTGGACGGCGCCTTCTTCGCGCTCTCCAACGACCTCGGCCAGCCGCTGGTCACCACCGAGTACTACCAGCTGGTACGCGGCCAGGCCGGGCCGGAGCGGCCCGAGGACGACCTGTTCGCCGGCCTGTCGCCCGCCGCCGACCCGCTGCCCACAACCGCCACCACCGCCACCGCCACCGCCACCGCCACCGCCGAGGAGAGCGTCCGATGACCGAGCCCGCCGCCGCCCGGCCGCCGCGCCGCTCGTTCCCGGCGGCCGTCCTCGGCACCCGCGAGGAACGGCTGGCCGAGCCTCAGCCCCCGCGCGGCGCCCGGATCACGGCCTACGCCCTGTTCTTCCTGCTGGGTGTCGCGGTGTCGGTCTGCGGATCCTTTGTGCAGGCCTTGTGGCCGCCCGTGGGGGTCCTGCTGGCGCTCGCCGCGACCGGCGCCACCTTCTACGGCGGCCTGCGGGTCACCGGCACCCGGCTGGGCGCGGCGCTGCCCGCGGCCGGCTGGTTCATGGCGATGCTGCTGGTGATCGTGCCCCGGCCGGAGGGCGACAACGTGCTGTGGTCCAACGCCACCTCGCTCGGCTGGCTGTTCGGCGGCTCGGTCCTGGGCGTGATCTGCGCCACCCTGCCGACCCGTAGCGGCTGGTTCCCGGGCGTTCCCGGCCCGCAGCGCTGAACCCGCCCGCGGGGCACGTACGGCACCGCGCACGACGCGCAGTCAGGAGCGCACGGCCGTACTCTCATACCGGAGGAACCGGACGTATCAGGATCTGTCCGAAGCCGTTCGTCGCTCTGTTCTTCCCAGTATGGTGGTCCCGCAGAACGCCGTACCCGACCGCCGCCCGCCCAGGCCCGGCGACCACGAACCGCGGTCGCGCCGCACGGCCCGCCCGCGAACCCGGAGCAGAGCAGCATTGAGCAGCCGCGAATCTGACAACGCCCACCCGACGCCCCGGCGTACGGGTCCGGACGCCTACCCGTCGGGCACCCCGCCCTACGGCACACCGGGACTCCCGGGCGGCGACCGGGCCGGTGCCGCCCAGGGCGCCGCGTCGGGCGGCGAGGACGACGGCCCGAAGACCGAGACCACCCTGACGACCCGGGTCCGGATCAACATCCCCGGGTCGCGTCCGATCCCGCCGGTCGTGGTCCGCAGCACCGTCAAGAACGAGGACGGCCCGGGCGAGGAGGCCCCGGCGGCCGCCCCCGAGCCGGGCGGCCCGCGGCACCGGTCCGCGCCCTCCTCCCCCGTCCTCGGGGTGATGGAGGGCGGCGCCCGCACGGCCACCCCGCCGGAGCTGCCGCCGGAGTGGCAGGTCCCGCCGATCCCGCCGGCGACGTCCGAGGCCGAGTCCACCGGCGCCTGGTTCCGGCCGCGGCAGAAGAAGGCCGAGCCGGCGCCGACCGCCGTACCGGCCGGTGCCCCGAACACCCCGGGCGCGCCGGAGGCCCCGGCCGCGCCCGCCGCCGCCGAGCCCCGGCCGACGGCCGCCCCGGCCCCCGGCGCCCGCCCGAACGGTGCCCGCCCCGCCCAGGGCGCGGCCCGTCCGAACGGCCGACCGGTGCCCGCCCAGGCCCCGAACCCGGCCCCGAACGGCTCGCCCGCCGCGCCGTTCCCCGCCGGCCCCGGTGCGCAGGCCCCGGCGGAGGAGCCCGGCGTGTACGAGGCCGCCTCCCCCTTCGCGCCGCCCACCGCCGACCCGTTCGCCCCGATGGCGCCCACGGCCGGAGCCCGCGGCCGGCGCGACGACCGCCCGCAGCAGGGCGCCCAGCAGAACGGCGGCCAGCAGAGCGGCAGGCAGCGCAACGGCCGGCAGCCCGACGGACGGCCGCAGCAGGGCCCGCGCCCGGGCGCCCGCCCGCAGGGCCCGGCGGCCGGCGCGACGGACCCGGAGGACACCTCGGTCGACGGCTTCGAGCCGATCCGCGAGGGCACCCCGCCGCCCGCCGCCATACCGGGCCTGCCGCAGAACGGCGCCGCGCACGGCGGCGAAGCCCGCCCGCAGCCCGGCCTGTTCGCCTCGGCCCCGGCCGGTGCCGACCCGTTCGCCGCCCAGCGCCCCGCCGGGCCGGGCCAGGACGCCTTCGCCCACCCGGCCCCCGGCGGGCTCTTCCCCGGCGCCCCCGGGCACCCGCAGCAGCAGCCCGGACCGGACCCGGAGGCCACCGAGCTCACCCCGCTGCCGACCCCCGCCCCGGGCTCCCGGCCCGCACCGCAGCCGGCCAAGACCGAGTCCGCGCCCGCGCCCGCGCCCGCCAAGGGTAAGGGCAAGGGCAAGGCCAAGCCGAAGGCCAGCGCCGGCAAGAAGCTGGTCAAGCTGGGCGTGTACGGCGTCGGCTTCGTGCTGTTCCTCGGCGCCGCCGCGTACGGCACCGGTCTGATGCTCAACCAGTCCGACATCCCCAAGGGCACCGTGGTGCTCGGCACCGACATCGGCGGCAACAGCCGCGACCAGGCGATCCACCAGCTCGACGAGACCGTCGGCAAGACCGGCCAGCAGCCGCTCAAGCTGAAGGTCGGCGACCAGGCGCTGAACCTCGACCCGACCGTCGCCGGGCTGAGCTTCGACACCACGGGCACCGTGGACGGCCTCGCCCAGCACAGCTACAGCCCGGTCGACGTCATCAAGTCGCTGAAGGGCGGCACCAAGGCGGTCGCACCGGACGTCAAGGTGGACCGGGCCAAGCTCAAGGCCGCCCTGGACACCCTGGCCTCCGGCTCGGGCCAGGGCCTTCAGGAGGGCTACGTCAAGTTCGCCGAGAACGGCGACCCGGTCGTGGTGCCCGGCCGGGCCGGCCAGGCCGTCGACTCGGCGAGCGCCCTCGACGTGGTCGAGCAGGCCTACCGCGACCGCGCCGCCGGCAAGCCCGACCAGCCGATCGCGCTCGCCGTCACGGCCGCCCAGCCCAAGGTCTCCCCGCAGGCCCTGCAAGCCGCCGCGGACAGCCTCGGCAGGTCCGCGCTCAACGGCAACGTGTACGTCCTGGCCGGCACCAAGAAGTGGATCTTCGGCAAGGTGGTCGCCGCCAAGACGCTCACGCTCGTCCCGGACGCCTCCGGCAAGATCGTGCCCAAGTGGGACCTCGACGCGCTGAACGGCCAGCTGGGCAGCGTGTTCGACAAGGTGAAGGTCAAGAAGAACGGCCAGACCGCCGCGATCACCCCGCAGGACGTCGCGGACGCCGTCACCTCGCTGCTCGACAAGACCGGCGAGAAGGACCGCACCTTCAAGTTCACCGTCGCCTGAGCAACGACCGCACCGATCGGGGGGCGGGCCGGCATCCGGCCCGCCCCTCGACAACTCCCCCTCCCGGTCAGCAAGATGTGACGCCACACCCTCCGCCACACCTTCCGCCACAGCCACCTCGGGGAGCACGCCGATGAGCCGCCGCCTCCAGCACCGGACGGCCCTGCTCGCCGGTCTCACCGCCCTGTCGCTCTCACTGACGCTCTGTTCGTGCGCCTCCGGCCAGGGCGGCGCCGCCGCGGACGGGCCGTCCGCCACCGGGGCCCCCAAGCTCACCTCGATCGACGTCAACCCGCGCGAGCGCTCCCAGCTGCGCCAGGGCGGCACCCTGCACCTGGCGATCGCCCAGTTCTCCCGCCAGTGGTCGCCGATCCAGACCGACGGCAGCGAGTCCTCGACGATCAGCGTCAGCAAGCCGCTGCTGCCGACCTTCTTCCGCTCCGACGCGGCCGGCACCCAGACCGTCAACCCGGCCTACCTGCAAGACGCCCACGCGGAGCTGCGGGACGGCCGGCAGGTCGTCGTCTGGACGCTCAACCCGAAGGCCCACTGGTCCGACGGCACCCCGATCACCTGGCGCGACCTCGAAGCCAACTGGCGCGCGCTGAACGGGAAGGACCCGGCCTACCGGCCCGCCAGCAACACCGGCTTCGAACAGGTCTCCTCGGTCGAGCGGGGCAAGGACGACTTCCAGGCGGTGATGACCTTCGACCGGCCGTTCTCCGAGTGGCAGTCGATGTTCAACGGCGCCGCCAACGCCCCGCTGCTGCCCGCGAGCCGGCTCGCCACCCCGGAGCTGTTCAACTCCGCCTACCTGGACGCGATCCCGGTCACCGCCGGCCCGTTCAAGGTCGAACGGCTGGACCGCGCCTCCCAGACCATCACCCTGGTCGCCGACCCCGCCTGGTGGGGCGACAAGCCGATGCTGGACCGGATCGTCTTCCACGCCATGCTGCCCAACGCCATGGCCCCCGCCTTCGCCAAGGGCGAGATCGACCTCTTCAACAACGGCCCGGACGTCGCTGGCTACCAGACCATCAAGAGCACCAAGGGCGCCGCCGTCCGCCGGGCCGGCGGGCCCGACTTCCGCCAGCTCACGCTCAACGCCCGCACCCCGGCGCTCAGCGACGCGACCGTCCGCCAGGCCGTCTTCCAGGCCGTCAACCGGGACGCCGTCATCCGCTCCGACCTGAACGGCCTGGACTGGCCCGCCGCCCCGCTCAACAACCACCTGCTGGTCGCCAACCAGAACGCCTACCGGGACAACTCCCTCGGCCTCAGCCGCTACGACCCCGCCGAGGCCGCCCGCAAGCTGGACGCGGCCGGCTGGCGGCTCGACGGCGACGTCCGCAAGCGCAACGGCCGCGAGCTGAACCTGCGGATGGTCATCCCGGCCGGCGTCACCCAGGCGCAGAGCGAGGCCGACAGCGCCACCAGGACGCTCAAGGACGTCGGCATCAAGGTCACCACGGTCACCGCCGCCGCCAACGAGTTCTTCGACAAGTACGTCAACCGCGGCGACTTCGACATCACCGCCTACTCGCTGCTCGGCACGCCCTTCCCGGCCAGCGGCAACCGCGCCGACTTCGTCCAGAACGGCGGCACCAACCACGTCGGCGCGGGCAGCCCGGCGGTGGACGCCGCCCTCGACCGGGCCGCCGCCGCACCCGACGCGGCCACCGCCTCCGAGGCGATCAACCAGGCCGACGGCGAGCTGTGGAAGGTGGCCGGCGTGCTGCCGCTCTACCAGCGCCCGCAGCTGTACGGCGCCCGCGCCAACCTCGCCAACATCGGCGCCCAGGGGCTGTCCGACATCGTCTGGGAGAACGTCGGCTTCGAGCGGTAGGCGGCGGCGACGCGTAGGCGCCCTCAGCCGTGCAGGGTCTCCCGCCAGAAGTGGCAGGCGCTGCGACGGCCCGGCAGTTCGGCGCCCTCGGCGTCCACCACCGGCACCAGCGGCGGGAGTTCGCTCAGGCAGCGGTCCTGCACCCGGTTGCAGCGCGGGTTGAACGCGCAGCCCTGCGGGACCTCCAGGAGGCTGGGCGGCAGGCCCTTGATGGCGTGGAGGTTCTGCCCCTTCTGGTCCAGCCGGGGGATCGAGTCGAGCAGGCCCCGGGTGTACGGGTGGGCGGGGCGCGCGTACAGGTCGCGCACCGGGGCCGTCTCGACGATCCGGCCCGCGTACATCACCGCGATCGTGTCCGCGACGTCGGCGACCACGCCGAGGTCGTGGGTGATCAGGATCAGCCCCATGTGGAACTCGTGCTGCAACTCGGCCAGCAGGTCCATCACCTGGGCCTGGACGGTGACGTCCAGCGCGGTGGTGGGCTCGTCCGCGATGATCAGGTCCGGCTCCATGGAGAGCGCCATGGCGATCATGATGCGCTGGCGCATGCCGCCGGAGAACTGGTGCGGGTAGTCGCCGACGCGCTGCCTGGCCGCCGGGATCCGCACCCGGTCCATCAGCTCGATGGCCCTCTCCCTGGCCTCCTTGCGGCTGGCGCCGCGGTGCACCTGGAACATCTCGCCGAGCTGGTAGCCCACGCTGAGCACCGGGTTGAGCGAGGACAGCGCGTCCTGGAAGATCATCGCGATCTTCTGGCCCCGGACGAACCGCCGGGCCTTGGAGCCCATGGTCAGCAGGTCCTCGCCGCGGTAGAGGATCCGCCCGCCGGTGATCCGCCCGGGCGGCACGTCCAGGATGCCCATGATCGCCTGCGCGGTCACCGACTTGCCCGAACCGGACTCGCCCAGCACCGCCAGCGTCTCCCCGGCCGACACCGAGTAGCTCACCCCGTTGACGGCCCTGGCCACGCCGTCCCGGGTACGGAACTCGACGTGCAGGTCGTCGACCTCCAGCAGCGGGGTCCCGGGCACCAGGTTCTCCCGACCGCCGCCGATCACCTCCACCATGTCCATCCGAGCAGCCCTCCCCCAGCGCGGCAGCGAGCACCTATACGCGCAGAGCAACTATCAACGACCCGACCCCACTTGCGGAATTGCGCGGCACGTCTCTTTTCCATCACAAGAAAGGGCGCACCCCCGGTGCGGGGGCGCGCCCTGGATCCCGCGAGCCGCTAACCGGGCCCGGCATCCCCCTGCCCAGCCTCGCGCTCCGCCGCGCCCTGCCCAGCCTCGCGCTCCGCCGCGCCCTGCCCAGCCTCGCGCTCCGCCGCGCTCTGCCCAATCTCGCGCTCCGCAGCGAAGTGACACGCCGAGTCGTGCCGGGCCGCCCCGCCCAGCCAGGACGGCGAGGCGAGCAGCGGGATCTCGGCCGCGCAGCGGTCCTGCGCCTTCCAGCAGCGGGTGCGGAAGCGGCAGCCGGACGGCGGGTTGGCCGGCGAGGGCACGTCCCCGGTGAGCACGATCCGGTCCCGCGACTCCCGGGCCGTCGGGTCCGGCACGGGGACGGCGGAGAGCAGCGCCTGGGTGTACGGGTGGGTGGCGTGGTCGTAGATCTCGGCATCGCTGCCAATCTCGACCATCTTGCCGAGGTACATCACGCCGACCCGGTCCGAGATGTGCCGGACGATGGAGAGGTCGTGCGCGATGAACATGTACGAGAGGTTGAACTCGCCCTGCAGCTTGTCCAGCAGGTTGATCACCTGCGCCTGGACGGACACGTCCAGCGCGGAGACCGGCTCGTCGCAGATGATGATCTCCGGCTTGAGCGCCAACCCCCGTGCGATGCCGATGCGTTGGCGCTGCCCGCCGGAGAACTGGTGCGGATAGCGGTTGATGTACTCGGGGTTGAGCCCGACCACGTCCAGCAGGTCCTGGACGGCCTTGCGGCGGTCGCCCTTGGGCGCCACCTCGGGGTGGATCTCGAACGGCTCCCCGATGATGTCGCCGACCGTCATGCGCGGGTTCAGCGAGGTGTACGGGTCCTGGAACACCATCTGGATGTTGCGGCGGACGGCCTTCAGCGCCGCCCCGGACAGCCGGGAGATCTCCTCTCCCTTGTAGCGGACCGATCCCCCGGTGGCCGGCTCCAGGTTCATCAGCACCTTGGCCAGCGTGGACTTCCCGCAGCCGGACTCGCCGACGACGCCCAGCGTCTCGCCCTGCCTCAGGTCGAAGGAGACCCCGTCGACGGCCTTCACGGCGCCGACCTGCTTCCTGAACAGCACGCCCTTGGTCAGCGGGAAGTGCTTGACCAGGTCCCGGACTTCGAGGATCGGCTCGCCGCGCGGCACCTCCTGGGCGAAGGCGGCCTCCTCCGGCACCGCGGCGCCCAGTGCGCTGGACCCGTTAGCGGCCATGGAGGGTCTCCTTCCAGAAGAAGCAGGCGCTGCCCCGCCCGGCCAGCGGGGCGCCGTCGTCCTCGGCGACCGGGTACAGCTCCGGCACCTCGGCCCGGCAGCGGTCCTGCGCCCGCGGGCAGCGCGGGTTGAAGGCGCAGCCCTGGGGGATCCGCAGCAGGTTGGGCGGCAGGCCCTTGATGGCGTACAGCTCCTGGCCCTTCTGGTCCAGCCGCGGGATGGAGTCCAGCAGGCCGCGGGTGTACGGGTGCGCGGGGCGCGCGTACAGGTCGTGCACCGGGGCGGTCTCGACGATCCGGCCGGCGTACATCACGGCGATCTTGTCGGCGACGTCGGCGACCACGCCGAGGTCGTGGGTGATCAGGATCAGGCCCATGTGGAACTCCGCCTGGAGCTCCGCGAGCAGGTCCATCACCTGGGCCTGCACGGTGACGTCCAGCGCGGTGGTGGGCTCGTCCGCGATGATCAGGTCCGGTTCCAGGGCCAGCGCCATGGCGATCATGATGCGCTGGCGCATGCCGCCGGAGAACTGGTGCGGGTAGTCGTTCACCCGCTGCTTGGCCGCCGGGATACGCACCCGCTCCATCAGCTCGACGGCCTTCTCCTTGGCCTCCTTGCGGGACGCCCCCCGGTGGGCGCGGAACATCTCGCCGAGCTGGAAGCCCACCGTCAGCACGGGGTTGAGCGAGGACAGCGCGTCCTGGAAGATCATCGCGATCTTCTGGCCGCGGATCCTGCGCCGCTCCTCGTTGCCCATCTTCAGCATGTCCCGGCCGCGGAAGCGGATCTCCCCGCGCGGGATCCGGGCCGGCGGCATGTCCAGGATGCCCATGATCGCCTGCGCGGTCACCGACTTGCCCGAGCCGGACTCGCCGAGCACCGCGAGCGTCTCCCCCGCCCGGACGCTGTAGTCGACCCCGTTGACCGCCTTGGCCACGCCGTCCCGGGTGACGAACTCGACGTGCAGGTCGCGGACGTCGAGCAGCGGCCCCTCGTACGACGCGGCCCGCTCGGACCTGGTGGCGTCCACGGCTGTACTCACGTTGCGCTCCCCTCGCTCAGCGAAGCTTCGGGTCTAGGGCGTCGCGCACCGCGTCGCCCAGCATGATGAAGGCCAGCACGGTGACGGAGAGCGCCACGGCCGGGAAGAACAGCACGTACGGCGCCGTCCGGATCACCTTCTGGGCGGAGGAGATGTCGATGCCCCAGGAGATGGTCGGGTCCTGCAGCCCGATGCCGAGGAAGCTCAGCGTCGCCTCGGTGGCGATGTAGCCGCCGAGCGCGATGGTGGCGACGACGATCACGGGGGCGATGGCGTTCGGCAGGATGTGCCGGAACATCAGCCGCCCCGTCCCGGCGCCGAGCGCCCGGCCGGCCACCACGTAGTCGGACTGTTTGACGGTCAGCACGGCGCCGCGCATGACGCGGGCGATCTGGGTCCAGCCGAGGAAGGCCAGCGCGATGACCACGCTCCACACCGTTCGGGTGGTGAAGGCGTTCAGCAGCACCAGGGCGCCGAGCAGCAGCGGGAGGCCGAAGAAGATGTCGGTGATCCGGGAGATCACCGCGTCGACGGCGCCGCCGAAGTAGCCGGCGACCATGCCGGCCAGTCCACCGAGCACGGTGACCGCCAGGGTCACGCAGATGCCGACGGTGATCGAGGCCCGGGCGCCGTACACCACCCGGGCGTAGATCGACCGGCCCTGCCCGTCGTAGCCGAACCAGCCGGCGCCGAAGAAGTCCGTCCAGTCCGGCCGCCTGAGGTAGTCGTGGATCAGGTCGGCCTTGCGCGGGTCGGCGTCGGTGAACGCCCAGGGGAAGATCGCCATGACGACCAGCAGCAGGATCAGCACGGCGGAGATCAGGAAGATCGGCCGCCGGCGCAGGTCCCGCCAGGCGTCGCCCCAGAGGCTGCGGGCCTCCTCCCGCTTGGCCGGGTCGGGCTCGACCAGGGTCTCCTGCTCGACCGCCATGCCCTGCTCCCCGGCGTAGTCGAGGTGTGAGACCCCGGGCTTGGGGTGCGGCTCGTAGGAGTTCTCGTCGTGGATGTCAGGCATAGCGGATCCTCGGGTCCAGGACCGCGTAGAGCAGGTCGACGAGCAGGCTGGCGACGAGGTAGACGATCACCAGGACGGTCACGATGCCGACCACGGTGGGGCCTTCCTTCTGGTTGATCGCCCGGTACAGGACGTTGCCGACGCCCTGCACGTTGAAGATGCCCTCGGTGACGATCGCCCCGCCCATCAGGGCGCCGAGGTCGGTGCCGAGGAAGGTGACCACCGGGATCAGCGAGTTGCGCAGCAGGTGGCGGGAGATGACGGTCCGCCGGGGCAGGCCCTTGGCGACCGCCGTGCGGATGTAGTCGGCCCGCAGGTTCTCGCCGATGGACGTCCGGGTGAGCCGGGCGACGTACGCGAGCGAGAGCGAGCCCAGCACGATCGCGGGCAGGATCAGCTGGGAGAGGTCGGTGGAGTCCTGCACCGTCGGGGTGACCCAGCCGAGGTTGGTGGCGAAGATCGTCTGTGCGATGTAGGCCAGCACGAAGACCGGGATCGAGATCACCACCAGGGTGAGGATCAGCACCAGGGTGTCCTGGATGCTGCCGCGCCGGAGGCCGGAGGCCATGCCGAGGGCGAGGCCGAGGACCACTTCGAAGACGAAGGCCATCAGCGCGAGCCGGATGGTGACCGGGAAGGCGGTCGCCATGATCTCGGAGACGGGACGGCCGGTGAAGCTCGTCCCGAAGTCCCCCTGGAAGAGGTTCCCCATGTAGTGCAGGTACTGCTTCCAGACCGGCTGGTCCAGGAAGTACTTGTGCTTGATGCTGGCCACGATGGCCGGGTCGGCGGCCTTCTCGCCGAACAGCGCCGACACCGGGTCGCCCGGCAGCGTGTAGACCATCAGGAAGATCAGCAGCGTGGTGCCAAAGAACACCGGGATCATCTGCAGCACCCGCCGCAGCACGTAACTGCCCATCCGAGCCTCCTTCCTAGACGTGCCCTGGGTGCACGGCCGGCCGGGGACGGTCGGCCGGGAGGGCCGGGCCCCGCCCTCCGTGCGGGAAGGGCGGGGCCGGCGCGAGGGGTCGGGGGATCAGCCCTTGACCTCGACCTGGGTCCAGGCCGGGTTGCCGAAGGAGTCGAACTTCACGTTCTGCACCTTGGTCGAGTAACCCGAGTTGGTGCGGTAGTACCAGAGCGGGATGGCCGGCATCCCGCTCGGCAGCACCGCCTCGGCCTGCTGGTAGCCGGTCACCGTGTCGGCGACGCTGGCGGCCTCGTCGGCCTTGGTGGCCGCCTGGTCGAACTGCGGGTTGCTGTAGCCGAAGTCGTTGGACGCGGCGCCGGTGCGGTACACGTCGGACAGGAAGTTGGCGTTCAGCGGGTAGTCCTGCACCCAGCCGGTGCGGAAGGCGCCGTTGACCTGGTGCCCGGTGATCGCGGCGCGCGCGGTCTTGAAGTCGGGCTTCGGGTCGCCGAGGCACTCGACGCCGGTGCTCTGCCGGATCGAGTTGCAGACCGCGTCGACCCACTCCTTGTGGCCGCCGTCGGAGTTGTAGGTGATCAGCAGCTTGTTGCCGGGGACGCCGCCGCCGTCGCTGATCAGCTGCTTGGCCTTCGCCGGGTCGAACTTGCAGAAGTCGCCGCAGGCGCCGTCCTTGTAGCCCTCGACGCCCTCGGCCACCCAGGCGGTGGCCGGCTTGCGGGAGTTCTGCAGCACCGTCTTGGTGATGGTGTCGCGGTCGATCGCCATGGACAGGCCCTGGCGCACCTTGGCCTTGTCGGGCGCGGCCCAGTCGGCCTGGTAGAGGGTGAAGCCGATGTTCTGGATGGCGCCCTGCGGGGCGTCGATCGCCCGGTCGCCGAGGTCGCTCTTGTACGTCGCCAGCGCGGACGGCGGCACCTGGTCCATCACGTCCAGGTTGCTGGACTGGAGGTCGGCGTAGGCGGCCTCGGACGTGGTGTACATCTTGAAGACGATGCCGCCGTTCTTCGGCTTGTCGACGCCCTGGTAGTCCGGGAAGGCCTTGGTGACGACCTCGGAGTTGTGGTTCCAGCTGACGAACTGGTAGGGGCCGTTGCCCACCGGCTTCTGCCCGTACCCGGTCGGGTCGTTGAAGAAGGCGTCCGGCAGCGGGGAGAAGGCGATGTAGCCGAGCTTGTACTCGAAGTACGAGACCTTGTTGCTGAGCTTGACGGTGAAGTGCAGGTCGTCGACCACGGTCAGGCCGGACATCTTGGTCGCGGTCGGCTGGCCGCTGACGGGGTGGACGTTCTGGTAGCCCTCGATGTCGGAGAACCAGGAGCTGTTGATCTGGTTGTTGCTGGTGGTCGCGCTCCAGTTCCAGGAGTCCACGAAGTTCTTGGCGTGCACCGGCGTGCCGTCGTGGAACTTCCAGCCGTCCTTCAGCGTGACGTCGAAGGTCTGGGAGTCACTGGTGTCGATCTTGTCGGCGACCTGCATCCGGATCTTGGCGGTGGCGGGGTCGTAGTCGACCAGCCCCTTGAAGAGGTTCTGGATGATGCGACCACCGCCGACCTCGTTCGCGTTGGCGGGCTGCAGCGGGTTCTGCGGCTCACTGCTCTGGTAGCTGAAGCTCTTGCTGCTGTCCGACGAGCTGTTGCTGCTTCCGCCGCCGCCGCTGCTGCACCCGGTGGCCACCAGGGCCACAGATGTCGCAGCGGCGAGGACCCAGCGAGCACGGGCGGCTACGGGCATGGAGGTCCCTCCTCGTGGTGTGTGTCGCATCACACCCCATGAGAAGCGCGCCCGGTCGACGGCGCGAGTCGAATGCACCCGGACGGGTGCGTTGAGCGCCCCGCGAGTTGACGGAACGACGGAAGGGCCCGCGGCGCGAAGCCACGGGCCCTTCCGGGGATGCCACGGGGAGTCAGGCGGCGGCCGGCTCCCGGACCTCGGCGAAGTGACAGGCCGACTCGTGCGCGGCCGGGCCCTTCAGCACCGAGGGCACCGCGAGCAGCGGGATCTCCTCGGCGCAGCGGTCCTCCGCCTTCCAGCAGCGGGTGCGGAAGCGGCAGCCGGACGGCGGGTTGGCCGGCGAGGGGATGTCACCGGTCAGGATGATCCGGTCGCGGTTCTCGCGCGCCGTCGGGTCCGGCACCGGCACCGCGGAGAGCAGCGCCTGGGTGTACGGGTGGGTGGCGTTGTCGTAGATCTGCTCGTCGGTGCCGATCTCGACCATCTTGCCGAGGTACATCACGCCGACGCGGTCGGAGATGTGCCGGACGATGGAGAGGTCGTGCGCGATGAACATGTACGACAGGCCGAAGTCGCCCTGCAGCTTCTCCAGCAGGTTGATCACCTGCGCCTGGACCGACACGTCCAGGGCGGAGACCGGCTCGTCGCAGATGATGATCTCGGGCTTGAGCGCGAGACCGCGGGCGATGCCGATGCGCTGGCGCTGGCCGCCGGAGAACTGGTGCGGGTACCGGTTGATGTACTCCGGGTTCAGACCCACGACGTCCAGCAGGTCCTGGACGGCCTTGCGGCGGTCGCCCTTGGGCGCCACCTCGGGGTGGATCTCGAACGGCTCCCCGATGATGTCGCCGACCGTCATGCGCGGGTTCAGCGAGGTGTACGGGTCCTGGAACACCATCTGGATGTTGCGGCGGACGGCCTTGAGGGCCTGGCCGGACAGCTTGGAGATGTCCTCGCCCTTGAACAGCACCTGGCCGGAGGTCGCCCGCTCCAGGTTCATCAGCACCTTGGCCAGCGTGGACTTGCCACAGCCGGACTCGCCGACGATGCCGAGCGTCTCGCCCTTCGCCAGCTCGAAGGAGATGCCGTCGACCGCCTTGACCGCGCCGACCTGCTTCTTGAAGAGGATGCCCTGGCTCAGCGGGTAGTGCTTGACCAGGTCCTTGACCTCCAGGATGGGCTCAGCCATGGAGGGTCTCCTTCCAGAGGTGGCACGCGCTGCGGCGGCCGGTGAGCTCCTTGCCGTCCTTGTCGGTCACCTGGTGCAGCGCCGGGATCTCCGTGCGGCACAGGTCGGTGGCGACGTCACAGCGGGGGTTGAACGCGCAGCCGGCCGGGACCTTCAGCAGGTTCGGGGGCAGGCCCTGGATCGCGTAGAGCTCCTGACCCTTCTGGTCCAGGCGCGGGATCGAGCGGAGCAGGCCCTTGGTGTACGGGTGCGCCGGGTTGGCGTACAGGTCGTGCACCGGGGCGGTCTCGACGATCCGGCCGGCGTACATCACGGCGATCTTGTCCGCGACGTCGGCGACCACGCCGAGGTCGTGGGTGATCAGGATCAGGCCCATGTTGTACTCGGCCTGGAGCTCCGCGAGCAGGTCCATCACCTGGGCCTGGACGGTGACGTCCAGGGCGGTGGTGGGCTCGTCCGCGATGATCAGGTCGGGCTGCATCGAGAGCGCCATGGCGATCATGATGCGCTGGCGCATGCCGCCGGAGAACTGGTGCGGGTAGTCGCCGACGCGCTGCCTGGCGGCCGGGATGCGCACCCGGTCCATCAGCTCGATGGCCTTCTCCTTGGCGTCCTTCTTGGAGGCGCCCTGGTGCACCCGGAACATCTCGCCGAGCTGGTAGCCCACGCTGAGCACGGGGTTGAGCGAGGACAGCGCGTCCTGGAAGATCATCGCGATCTTCTGGCCGCGGATCCTGCGCCGCTCCTCGTTGCCCATCTTGAGCATGTCCTGGCCGCGGTACAGGATCTCGCCCTGCGTCACCTTGCCGGGCGGCATGTCCAGGATGCCCATGATGGTCTGGGCGGTCACGGACTTGCCGGAGCCGGACTCTCCGAGCACGGCGAGCGTCTCGCCGGCCGCGACGGAGTAGTTGACGCCGTTCACGGCCTTCGCGATGCCGTCCCGGGTGTGGAACTCCACGTGGAGGTTCTTGACCTCCAGCAGCGGGGTGCCAACTTCGAGTCGGCCGCTCTTCTGGTTGTTGTTCTCGATCACGGTGGTCATCGGGTCGTCACCTCTTCTCTCAGCGGAGCTTCGGGTCGAGGGCGTCGCGCACCGCGTCGCCGAGCATGATGAAGGCCAGAACCGTGAGGCTCAGCATTCCGGCGGGGAAGAACAGGGCGAACGGGGCGGTCCGGATCACCTTCTGGGCGGTGTTGATGTCGATGCCCCAGGAGATGGTCGGGTCCTGCAGACCGATGCCGAGGAAGCTCAGCGTCGCCTCGGTGGCGATGTAGCCGCCGAGCGCGATGGTGGCGACGACGATCACCGGGGCGACCGCGTTCGGCAGGATGTGCTTCCACAGGATCCGGCTGGTGCCGGCGCCGAGCGCCTTGGCGGCCGTCACGAAGTCGGCCTGCTTGACCGTGATGACCGAACCGCGCATGACACGGGTCATCTGGGTCCAGCCCAGGGAGACCAGCGCGAAGACCACGCTCCAGATGGTGCGCGAGGTGAAGGCGTTGAGGATGACCAGGGCGCCGAGCAGCAGCGGGATGCCGAAGAAGATGTCGGTGACCCGGGAGATGATCGTGTCGACCCAGCCACCGAAGTAGCCGGCCAGCATGCCGGTGATGCCACCGAGGATGGTCACACCCGCCGTGACGCAGATGCCGACGACGACCGAGGCGCGGGCGCCGTAGATCACCCGGGCGTAGATACTGCGGCCCTGGAGGTCGTAGCCGAACCAGTCCGCCTGGAAGAAGTGGCTGTAGTTCGGCTTGGTCAGGTAGTGCAGACGCAGGTCGCCGGCGCGCGGGTCCGCCGAGGTGAACAGCCCGGGGGCGATCGCGATGACGATCAGCAGCAGGATCAGCAGCGCGGAGATCACGAAGATCGGCTTGCGGCGCAGGTCGTGCCAGGCGTCGGAGCCGAGGCTGCGGGCCTTCTCGGGCTTGGCCGCCGGGGTGTCGGCGCCACGCTGGGCCGGGATCTCCTCGGCCGTCTTCTTCTCGGTCAGGTCAGGCATAACGGATCCTCGGGTCCAGGACCGCGTAAAGCAGGTCGACGATCAGGCCGGCGGCCAGGTACACGAGCACCAGGAAGGCCACGAAGCCGGCGACCGTCGGGCCCTCCTTGTGGTTGATCGCCGCGTAGAGCGCGTTGCCGATGCCCTTGACGTTGAAGATGCCCTCGGTCACGATCGCGCCACCCATCAGGGCGCCCAGGTCGGTGCCGAGGAAGGTGACCACCGGGATCATCGAGTTGCGGAGCAGGTGGGTGCCGATCACCTTGCGCCGGGGCAGGCCCTTGGCCACCGCGGTGCGGACGTAGTCGGCCTTGATGTTCTCGGCTATGGAGGTACGGGTGAGACGCGCCACGTACGCCAGCGACAGCGAGCCGAGCACGAACGCCGGCAACACCAGCTGGGTGATGTCGTTGCTGTCCTGGACGGTCGGCGTGACCCACTTCAGGTTCTGCCCGAAGACCGTCTGGAAGATGAAGCCCAGCACCGGAACCGGGATCGAGATCAGCAGCAGGGTCAGGACCAGGGTGCTCTTGTCGAACGCCTTGCCGCGGCGCAGACCGGCGAAGAGGCCGATGGTGACGCCGAGCACGATCTCGATGGCGAACGCGAACAGCGCCAGCCGGGTGGTGACCGGCAGCGCATCGGTGATCACGTCGAGCACCGGCCGCTGGTCCAGGGTGGTTCCGAAGTCACCGGTGAGCAGCTTCCCCATGTAGTCGAGGTACTGCTGGACCAGCGGCTTGTCGAAGCCCATCTGGTGCCTCAGAGCGGCGAGCTGGGCCGGGTCCGGCGCCTTGTCGCCCCACATCGCGGCCACCGGGTCACCCGGCAGCGCGTGCACCATGAAAAAGATGAGCGCGGTCGTTCCGAGGAAGACCGGGATCATCTGGAGCAGTCGCCTTGCGACAAAGCGCCCCATCGTGCCTCCATGTATGACTCTGCCGGGCCCGTCATCCCGGCCAGAGATAAGTCGGCGTGCCAACGGCCGGTGCCAGTCCTCGCCCTTGTGGGGATGGGACGGGCACCGGCCGTTGTCACCGGGTCAGGCGGTGCCGACCGATTACTTCTTCTTGACCTCGACGTCGGTGTAGACCGGGTTGCCGAAGGAGTCGAACTTCACGTTCTGGACGTTGTTGGACCAGCCGGAGCTGGTCTTGTAGTACCAGAGCGGGATGGCCGGCATGTCCTTGGCCAGGACGGCCTCGGCCTGCTGGTAGAGCTCGGTGGTCTTCTCCACCGTGGTGGCCGCGTCGGCCTCCTTCGAGAGCTTGTCGAACTCCGGGCTGGAGTAGCCGGCGTCGTTCGCCGCCGCACCGGTGCCGTAGACGTCGCGCAGGAAGTTGGCGTTCAGCGGGTAGTCCTGCACCCAGCCGGTACGCATCATGCTCGACACCTGACGCTTGGTCACGATGTCGCGCGAGGTCTTGAAGTCCGGCTTCGGGTCACCGAGGCACTCGACGCCGGTGGCCTGGCGGATCGAGTTGCAGACCGCGTCGACCCACTCCTTGTGACCACCATCGGAGTTGTAGAGGATGGTGATCTTGTTGCCGGGCACACCGTTGCCCTCGGCGATCAGCTGCTTGGCCTTGGCCGGGTCGTACTTGCAGGCGTCACCGCAGGCGCCGGCCTTGTAGCCCATGACGCCGGGCGCCACGAAGCCGTCGGCGGGCTGACGCGTGCCGTTCAGCACGGTCTTGGTGATGGTGTCGCGGTCGATGGCCATCGACAGGCCCTGGCGGACCTTGGCCTTCTCCGGCGCGTTCCAGTCGGCGTTGTACAGCGCGAAGGAGATGTTCTGGATGGCGCCCTGCGGCTGGTCGACCGCGCGCTTGCCCAGGTCGTCCTTGTACTTGGGCAGGTCGGTCGAGTCGACCTGGTCCAGGACGTCGAGGGTGTCCGACATCAGGTCCTTGTACGCGGCCTCACCGGCGGTGTAGTTCCGGAAGACGATGCCGCCGTTCTTGGCCTTGTTCGTGCCCGCGTACTTGTCGAAGGCGGCCAGGGTGATGGCCTTGTTGTGCTCCCACGACACGAACTTGTACGGGCCGTTGCCGACCGGCTTCTGGCCGTAGCCCGCCGGGTCGGAGAAGAACCCGGTCGGCAGCGGGTAGAAGGCCGAGTAGCCGAGCTTGTACGTGAAGTACGAGACCGGGCTGCTCAGCTCGATGGTGAAGTGCGTGTCGTCGACGACCTTCAGACCGGACATGGTGTCGGCGGTCGGGTCACCCTTCTCCGGGTGAACGGCGTCGTAGCCGACGATGTCGGAGAACCAGTCCGAGTTGATCTGGTTGTTCTTGGTGTTCGCCGACCAGTTCCAGGAGTCCACGAAGGACTTGGCCGTCACCGGGGTGCCGTCGTGGAAGGTCCAACCGGACTTCAGCGTGACGGTGTAGTTCTTGGCGTCAGTGGTCTCGATCTTGTCGGCCACCTGGTTACGCAGGGCGCCGGTGGCGGGGTCGTAGTCGACGAGGCCCTGGAAGAGCTGCTTGACGATGCGGCCGCCCTGGTTCTCCATGGCGTTGGCCGGCTGCAGCGGACGCTGCGGCTCGCCGCTCTGGTAGCTGAACACGCCCTGGGCGTTGACCGCAGCGCCATCGGAGCTGCTCCCACCGGTGGAACCGCCACTGCTACAAGCAGTCGCGGCGAGGGCGACCGCAACAGCTGCGACAACCCACTTGGCCTGGCTCCCACCACGCATCGGTGTGCCTCCTGAATTCGACGTTGCAACGAGGAGGGCACTGCGGACGGGTGTTACCTGGCCCGCTGTGCCGTCCGCGCTCGTGGTTTCGGCGCGCACCCCTGCGCGTCACCCTTGACCCGAGCCTGACTGCACCCACTATCCGTCACGCACGGACACGAAAGTGACCAGTGACGATCTCAATTAGGTCACATGAACAGTCGGTAAGTTTCGAAAACCGGACATAAGAGACATAGCCAGACAGGCACCAAACGGACAGTCGTCATGAATGACGAACTGTCACGTTCGCTCAGCGGACACCTGGGAGTGATGAGCGCTATTCCGTTAATACGCCCGTCGACAACTTGGAGTAGTTGAAAAAGTTCGCCCCCCTCTCCATGGGAAAGGGGGGCGAAGCATTCCGGCCAAAGGCCGGTCAAGCCGTCCGGATCACGCCTTCTTGGCGCGCGAGGCGGTGCGGCCGCGGTCCTTCGCGTCGAGGACGACCTTACGGATGCGAACCGTCTCCGGGGTCACCTCGATGCACTCGTCCTCGCGGCAGAACTCCAGCGACTGCTCCAGCGAGAGCTTGCGCGGCGGGACGATCGACTCGGCCACGTCTGCGTTCGAGGAACGCATGTTGGTGAGCTTCTTCTCCTTGGTGATGTTGACGTCCATGTCGTCGGCGCGCGAGTTCTCGCCGACGATCATGCCCTCGTACACCTCGGTGCCCGGCTCGCAGAAGAGCACGCCGCGCTCCTGGAGGTTGGTCATCGCGAAGGCGGTGACCACACCGGACCGGTCGGCGACCAGCGAACCGTTGTTGCGGGTGGTCAGGGTGCCGAACCACGGCTCGTGGCCCTCGTGGATCGAGTGCGCGATGCCGGTGCCGCGGGTGCTGGTGAGGAACTCGGTCCGGAAACCGATCAGACCGCGGGACGGGACGACGAACTCCATCCGGACCCAGCCCGAACCGTGGTTGGACATGTTGTCCATCCGGCCCTTGCGGACGCCCATGAGCTGCGTGACCGCGCCCATGTGCTCCTCCGGCACGTCCACCGTGAGGCGCTCGACCGGCTCGTGGGTCTTGCCGTTGACCTGCTTGGTGACGACCTGCGGCTTGCCGACGGTCAGCTCGAAGCCCTCGCGGCGCATGGTCTCGATCAGGATGGCCAGCGCCAGCTCACCACGGCCCTGCACCTCCCAGGCGTCCGGGCGCTCGGTCTCCAGGACGCGCAGCGAGACGTTACCGATCAGCTCGCGGTCCAGGCGGTCCTTCACCTGGCGGGCGGTGACCTTGCGGTCCACCTTGCCGCTGGACTTCGCGTCCGCGCCCTTGCCGCTGCCGCCACGGCCGACCAGCGGCGAGGTGTTGGTGCCGATGGTCATCGAGATGGCCGGCTCGTCCACCGTGATCAGCGGCAGCGCGATCGGGTTCTCCGGGTCGGCGAGGGTCTCGCCGATCATGATCTCGGAGATGCCGGCGACGGCGCAGATGTCACCCGGGCCCGCCACCTCGGCCGGCTTGCGGGTGAGCGCCTCGGTCATCAGCAGCTCCGAGATGCGGACGCTGGAGATGGTGCCGTCGCGCTTGATCCAGGCCACGGTCTGGCCCTTGCGCAGCTCGCCCTGCTCGACGCGCAGCAGCGCGATGCGGCCGAGGAAGTTGTCGGCGTCGAGGTTGGTGACGTGGGCCTGGAGCGGCGCGTCGGCCTCGTACGTCGGGGCCGGGACGTGCTCCAGCAGGGTGGAGAAGAACGGCTCCAGGCTGGTGCTGTCGGCCGGGACGGTGCCGTTCTCCGGCTTGGTCAGCGAGGCGACGCCGTCACGGGCACAGGCGTAGACGATCGGGAACTCGATCTGGTCCTCGTCCGCGTCCAGGTCCAGGAACAGGTCGTAGGTCTCGTTGATGACCTCGTCGATCCGGGAGTCCGGGCGGTCCGTCTTGTTGATGCAGAGGATGACGGGCAGCCGGGCGGTGAGCGCCTTGCGGAGCACGAAGCGCGTCTGCGGCAGCGGGCCCTCGGAGGCGTCGACCAGCAGGACGACGGCGTCCACCATCGACAGACCGCGCTCGACCTCGCCACCGAAGTCGGCGTGGCCCGGGGTGTCGATGATGTTGATGGTGATCGGCGCGCCACCATCCTTCGGGTGGTACTTGACGGCGGTGTTCTTCGCGAGAATGGTGATGCCCTTCTCGCGCTCCAGGTCGTTCGAGTCCATCATCCGGTCGTCGAGGTGCTGGTGGGCGGCGAAGGCGCCGGCCTGCTTCAGCATGGCGTCGACCAGAGTGGTCTTGCCGTGGTCGACGTGGGCGACGATAGCGACGTTGCGGATGTCGTTGCGCGTGGGCATGCCTAGCTGATTCTCCTGGAATCGTGGGTTGCGGCGCCCGGCCGCGAGACGCCGACCAGCGATCCCTCTGGATCGCCGCCGCCCGTTCCGCCTGCTACTACCGGTCCACCCGCCGTGGCAACGGACATGCCTCGGCTTCCTCCTATCGTACGGGGAAGCGCCCAGGTGAGCAGAAACGGGCAGGTCGGGCGGGATCAAGATCACAGACAGGTCACCCGTTCGTCACCCGGTGTTCGCTCTCCGACCGGCTCCGACGGGCCCGGGGAACGGGCTCAGCCGCTCCACCCCACGTCCTGGAAGCGCGGCCAGCCGTACCCCCAGACCCCGGCGCCCGCGACGCCCGCCCGGACGCCGACCAGCTCGGGCCGCTGGTAGAGCGGCACCGAGTGGCCGAGCTGCCAGATCCGCACGTCCGCCTCCTGGAGCAGGCCGAGCCGGGCGGCCGGGTCGAGCTCGGCGGTGGCGCGGTCGAAGAGCCGGTCGATCTCCTCGGTTCCGCTGCGGGCGTAGTTGCTGCCGGGGTCGAGGGTGCCGTCGGCGTCGGGCCGTGGCTTGGCGTAGACGGGCCGCTGCTCGCTCGCCGGGCTGGTGCCGGCGGGCCAGGAGAACAGGGCGAGGTCGTACTCCCCGGCGGCCAGCTGGTCCTGGACGAAGGTGTCGGCGGACGCCGTCACGGCCTTCACCTCGACACCGGACTCGCCGAGGTCGGCGGTGAGCGCGTCGGCGGTCCGCTTGGCGGTCGCGGAGCCGGCCGGGACGAGCAGGGTGAGGGTGAGCTCCTTGTCGTCCTTGGTGCGGGTGCCGCCGGTGTCGGGCCGCTTCCAGCCCGCCTCGTCGAACAGCCGGGCTGCGTCGGCCGGGCCGGCGGCCGCACTGTTGTCGCGGTAGCCGTCCTGGTCGCCGGCGAGCAGGTGGCTGCCCAGCGGGGCGCCGGGCAGGCCGAGCGGGGTGAGCGCGGCGTCGGCGATCCGCCGCCGGTCGACGGCGCGGGTCAGGGCGAGCCGCAGGGCCGGGTCGGCGAGCGGGCCGTGGGCGGAGTTGAGGGTGAGCTGGGTGAGCGAGGCGCCGACGGCCCGGTGCACGATGACGCCGTGCAGTCCCTCGGCCCGCCGCAGGGCCAGCGCCGCGGCCTCGGGTGCGGCGCCCGGGGGCGCCGCCTCGGCGGTCGGCGTACCGGAGGCGGCCGGGGTGTCGGTCGGCGTGGCGGAGGCGGTGGGCGTTGCGGAGGCGGCCGGAGCGGGCGCGGGCACCGCCTGGTCCACCGCCGCGGTGAGCGGGGCGATGTCCAGCCGGTTCTGGTCGAGCGCGTCCAGCCGGCCCTCCGGCGGCGCGGCGATGAACTCGATCCGGTCGGTCTTCGGCTGGTCCCCCCACCACCGCGGGTTGCGGGCGAGGACGACCTGCCCGCCCGCGGCGTCGTACCCGGAGACGGTGTACGGCCCGGCGCTCAGGTGCTCGCCGCCGGTCAGCGCCCGGTTGAACGCGGCCGGGGTGGCCGTCTCGGCCGCCGGGTAGAGCGGGCCGAACAGCGAGCGCCATTCGGCGTACGGGCGCCGGAAGGTCACCCGGACTTCGTGCGGGTCGGCGCCCTGGGCGATCGCCTCGATGGCGTCGTACCCGGCCGGGCGGCCGCCCTGGTAGGCCGGGTCGAGGCCGGAGAGGGCGGCCCGCTGGGCGGTCAGGTCGGCGGCCGTGAGCGGGGTGCCGTCGCTCCAGACCGCGCGCGGGTTGAGCCGGTAGGTGACGACCTGCGGCTGCTTCCCGGGCGGGGTGGACTCGGCGCCGACCAGGTAGTCCGGGTCGGGGACGAGCCGGCCGTGCCCGTCGGGCCGGAACAGCGAGGGGTAGAGGGCGTGCGCGAGCAGTGCCGAGTCGGCGGTCGCCTCGCCCTGGTAGACGTTGAGCGTGGCCGGGACGCCGTCCACGGCCCAGCGCAGCCTGCCGCCGCCCCGGACGGCGGTGCGGTCGGCGGTCCGGACGTCCCCGGTGCCGGAGGTGGGGTCGGCCGAGGCCGGCGCGGGGTCGGGGGTACGGGCCGGATCCGGGCCGTCGGAGCAGCCGCCGAGGCCGGCGGCGAGCAGCAGCGCGACGGCTGCGGTGGTGAGCTGGCGGACGCGCATGGCGGCCATGGAACGCCGTCCGGGTGCCCGGGCCCGGGCCGACACGGCGGACCGCCCGCCGACTGCACCCGGACGGCCGAACCGCCGGGGCCTCCAGCCGCCCTAGAGCCCCAGCTCGAACCAGACGATCTTGCCCTTGGGTGTCCGCCGGCTGCCCCAGCGCTCGGCCAGCAGGCTGACCAGTTGCAGGCCGCGCCCGCCCTCGTCGGTCTCCTGGGCGCGCCGCTGCCGGGGCTGGGCGTAGCCGTCGTCCCAGACCTCGCAGACCAGGCCGCGGTCGCGCAGCAGCCGCAGCCGGATCTCGCCCCGGCCGTGCTTGAGCGCGTTGGTGACCAGTTCGCTGACCAGCAGCTCGGTGGTGTCCACGAGCTCCTCCAGGCCGCGGGTCAGCAGCCAGCTGCAGGCCAGCTCGCGGGCCTTGGCGACGGAGGTGGGCTCGGGCGGCAGGAACCAGTTGCCGACGGCGTCCTCGGGGAAGGCGTGCACCTTGGCCATCAGCAGGGCGATGTCGTCCTCGCCGTGGTGCGGGTTGAGCTCGCCGAGGACGTGCTCGCAGAGTTCTTCGAGGCCCTTGCCCTTGGCCGACAGCGCGGTGCGGAAGCCGCGCAGGCCCTCGTCCAGCTGGTGCTTGCGGCTCTCCACCAGGCCGTCGGTGTAGAGGCCGAGGATGGCGCCGTCCGGGAGGGTCAGCTCGACCTCCTCGAAGGGCTCGCCGCCGACGCCGAGCGGCAGACCGGGCGGGACGTCGAGCATCCGGGCGGGTTCGCCGGGGCTGAGCAGGACGGGCGGCAGGTGGCCGGCGTTGGCGATCCAGCAGCGCCGGGTGACGGCGTCGTAGACCGCGTAGACGCAGGTGGCCAGGTAGACCTCGCGGGCCTCCTCGTCGGCGGCGGAGGTGAGCCGGCCGTACGGGGTGGGCGGGCCGGCCGCCACGGTGTCGCCGCCGAGGCCGCGGGCGATCTCGTCGAGGGCGGTGAGCACCTCGCCGGGCTCCAGGTCGAGCATGGCGAGGGTGCGGACGGCGGTGCGCAGCTGGCCCATGGCGACGGCGGCGCGCAGGCCGCGCCCCATCACGTCGCCGATGACCAGGGCGGTGCGGTTGCCGGGCAGCGGGATGACGTCGAACCAGTCGCCGCCGACCTCGGTGTTGTTGTTGCTGGGCAGGTAGCGGCAGGCGATCTCCAGGCCGCTGGCGGCCGGGTTGCCCGGGGGCAGCAGGCTGCGCTGGAGGATCAGGGCGCGCTCGTGCTCGCGGCGGTAGAGCCGGGCGTTGTCGATGCAGACGGCGGCGCGGGCGACGAGTTCCTCGGCGATGGCGACGTCGCGGGCGTCGAAGGGCTCGCTGCCGATCGCGCGGGAGAGCTGGACGAGGCCGAGCACCTGGTCGCGGGCGACCAGCGGGACGATCAGGGTGGAGCGCAGCAGCGGGTCGGGCCCGGGCTCGGGGACGACGCTGCGGCCGGTGCGCAGCGCCCGGGCGTGCGGGGAGCGTCGCGGGTAACAGAGGGTGCCGCCGGCCTCGGCGATGGGCAGGCCGGTGACCGAGCCGAGCACCGAGGAGGCGCCGCCGATGACGCTGGAGACGGCGACCCGGCGCAGTTCGCCGCTGCCGTCGGTGAGCACGGTGTCGCCGAGCCGGCCGGCGCTGGGCACGGTCTCGCCGGAGAGCAGCGCGGTGTACAGGTCGACGGTGGCGAGGTCGCAGAACGGCGGGACGACGACGTCGAGCAGTTCCTTGGCGGTGGTCTCCAGGTCGAGGGTGGAGCCGATGTGCGCGCTGGCCTCGTTGAGCAGGGCGAGGTTGCGGCGGACGCCGTCGGCCTCGCGCTCGGCGACGTGCCGGCTGGTGACGTCGGAGACCTGCCCGGCGAGGCCGATCGGCTGTCCGGCCGCGCCGTTGAGGCGGTACAGCGAGACGGCCCAGAGCCGGTTGCCCTCGCGGGTGGGGACGGCGCCGTGGAAGCGCAGGTCGAAGACGGGCTCGCCGGTGGCGAGGACCTTGCGCAGGGCGGCGGTGAGGCGGTCGGCCTCGGACGGCGGGAAGAGGTCGTGCGGGGTGAGGCCTTCGAGGTCGGTGGGGGCCAGGCCCATGCCGGAGGCGAAAGCGTCGTTGACCCGCTGGAGGCGCAGCCGGTCGTCGAAGAGGATGAAGCCGGTGGGCGTCTGCCCGAAGACGGCCTCGGAGGCGGCGAGGTCGGTCTCGACCCGGCGCAGTCGGCCGAGGTCGACGGCCAGGCAGGTGGCGCCGGCGGTGGGCAGGGCGCTGTCGGGCATCAGGTAGAGCTCGGCGAGGCCCTCGCCGCCGGCGGCGTCCCGGTAGGGGGCGGTGCCGACCCACTCCTCGCCGGCCAGGGCGCGTTCCAGCCGCGCGCGGCCGCGCTGCCAGAGTTCGCGGGGGACGAAGGTGGTGATCGGGTCGGCGCCGACGGCGTCGGGGGCGGGGACGCCGAAGAACTCGGCGGCGCGCTCGCTCCACTGGCTGATCCGGCCGTCGGGGCCGATGGTGAAGGTGGCGACCCGGATGTAGTCGTAGATCGACCCGGGGCCGCCCGCGCCCCACGGGTGGTCCGCGGCCCCGGGGTGGTGACCGAGGCCCACGGGGCCGGCGCCGGGCGGGTCCGCCGGTACGGGCAGGTGCGGTGAACCGGCCTGCCCGGGCACGACAGCATGACCGCTGCTGCTCGGCGCGTTCCGCGCCGGGGTGCTGTTCAACGGACCGACCCCTCCAACCCGCGACCGTCCGGATGTCGAGAAGACCGAGTATTCATCATCGAGGGGTACGTTCACACGCCCTCAACATCACAACATCAGATCGGGCGAAGGTTTTTGTCCTACCGCCCGCGCAACCACAATGCCACGTCCGCGCCCCCTTCCGGGCTGCGCGCTCCCCCCGGCCACCTGCTGGCATATGCGGTTCCGTCCTCCTCGCCCCCCGCTCGGGCTCACGCCCCCGACCCGCTGCGCTCCCTATGACTCGTCGGGCTCATTACCCGGCAGCGTCTGCTCGAACCAGACCACCTTGCCGATGCCCTCGGCCCGGGCACCCCAGCGCAGTGCCAGGCGGCGGACCAGTTCCAGGCCCCGGCCGCCCTCGTCGGCCTCGGCCGCGTGCCGCTCCCGGGGCGGGTCGGGCAGCGGGTCGGAGATCTCGACCAGCAGCGTCTCGCCGAGCGTCAGCCGCACGCCGATGGGGGCGCTGGCGTACCGGACGGCATTCGTGACCAGCTCGCTGACCAGCAGCTCCGTGGTGTCGGTGAGCTCCTCGACGCCCCACTCGGCGAGCGCGGAGCGGACCAGCCGGCGGGCCCGGGAGACGGCGGTGGGCTCGGCGGGCAGGGTCCAGCCGACCGTCGGGGTGCCGGCCTGGCCGTGGCCGAGCCGGGCCAGCAGCAGCGCGACGTCGTCCGGCTCGCGGCCCTGCTCCATGGTGCCGAGCACGGCCTCGCAGGCGGCCTGGATGGAGGCGTGCGGCTCCTGGAGCACGGTGACCAGCCGGCCGAGGCCGACGTCGAGGTCCTTGTCCCGGGACTCGACCAGGCCGTCGGTGCAGAGGGCGAGCAGGCTGCCCTCGGGGATCTTCAGTTCGACGGATTCGAACGGGACGCCGCCGACGCCGAGCGGGGCGCCGGAGGGGAGGTCGAGGATCCGGCCCGCGCCGCCGCGCAGCGGGCCGCCGGTCCGGGTCGGCTCCCCGCCCTCCTCGCCCGGCACCACCAGGACGGGCGGGATGTGCCCGGCCTTGGCGACGGTCAGTCTGGCCGTCCCCGGGTCGAACACCGCGTAGACGCAGGTGGCGAGCAGCGCCTCGTCCGGGCCCTGGGCCAGGTCGTCGGCCAGTTCGTGGACGTGCCGCAGCAGGACGTCCGGCGGCAGGTCGAGGGCGGCCAGCACCCGGACGGCGGTGCGCAGCCGGCCCATGGTGGCGGCGGCCCGCAGTCCGTGGCCCATCACGTCGCCGACCACCAGCGCGGTGCGGTCGCCGGGCAGCGGGATGACGTCGAACCAGTCGCCGCCGACCTCGGCGCCGCTGCTGCCGGGCACGTACCGGTAGGCGACCTCGACGCCGGTGGGCTGCGGGACCTGCTGCGGGAGCAGGGTGCGCTGGAGGGTGAGCGCGGCGGTGCGCTCGCGGGCGTACAGCCGGGCGTTGTCCAGCGAGCTGCCGGCCCGGTCCGCCAGCTCGACGGTGAAGGCCAGGTCGTCCCGGTCGAAGCCCTCCCGGTAGCCGCCCCGGCTGACCAGCAGCAGGCCGATCACGATGCCGCGGGCGCGCAGCGGGACGACCAGCATGGAGTGCACGCCCAGGTCGTGGGCGGCCTGCGTCTTCGGGTCGCCGGGGTACGTCACGTCGTCGAGCTGGTCCGCGCCGGAGAGCAGTTCGGGGACGCCGGTGCGCAGCACCCGGCCGCAGGCGGAGTCCTCGGCGAAGGTGATCCGGGCGCCGCGGCGGAGCATCACCTCGACCTCGGGGCCGTCCTGGACGGAGGCGGTGCCGAGCTGGAGCAGCGAGGTGCGGCGGTCGTGGCCGTGCCGGGGCAGGTCGTCGCCGTGCGCGACGGCCTGCAGCAGGATCACCGCGGAGTGGTCGGTGAGCCGGGGGACGACGGAGCTGGCGAGCTCCTGGGCGATCCGGGCGGCGTCGAGCAGGTCGCCGACCCGGGAGCCGAACTCGTTGAGCAGCGAGAGCCGGCGTCGGGCGTGCTCGACCTTGGCGACGGCGCGGTAGCGCTCGGTCACGTCCATCACGGTGCCGGAGATGCCGAGCACCCGGCCTGAGCGGTCGGTCATCCGGCTGTAGGAGATCGAGCGGTAGCCGGAGCGGGCGGTGACCGGGGAGGCCAGGGTGACGTCGATGACCGGCTCGCCGGTGGCCAGCACCTGGCGCTGGATCGCGGTGACCTCGTCGGCGGCCCGCTCGGGCAGGGTCTCGCCGGTGGTCCGGCCGACGTGGTCCTCCAGGGCGACGCCGTTCATCTCGGCCAGGGTCTGGTTGACGGCGGTGTAGCGCAGCTCGGTGTCCATGATCGCGATGCCCAGCGGGGACTGCTCGAACAGCGCGTCACGGACGGCGAGGTCGCGCTCGACGGCCCGGACGGCGGCCGCCTCGGCCATGTTGACCTGGAGGAACGGGGTGCCGTCGCCGTCCACCAGGAGGGAGATCCGGGCGTCCACCGCGATCGGCACGCCGTCCCGGTCGCGCAGTTCGGCGTTGCCGGCCCAGCGGCCGTGCCGCAGGGTGTCCTGGATCGCGGCCCGGATCCGGCCGACCTGCTCCTCGTCGGGGATCAGCTCGTCGATCCGGCGGCCGACCAGCAGCTCGTTCGGCCAGCCGAGCAGTTCCTCGGCGGCCGGGCTCCAGAGCACCACCCGGCCCGCGGTGTCCAGGATCGCGATGGCGACCTTCAGCATGTCGAGCAGGCTGCCCTCGCCCGGCACGCCGGGGCCGTACGGGGCGTCGGACGGCCCGCCGGGGAACGGTCGGGCGGGCCGGCTGCGCAGGCCGGGCCGGGGGCCCGGGTCGGAGACGGGGACGGCCAGGGCCGGCGCCGGCTGGTCGGGCCGCGGGACGTCGGGCCGTGGGACGTCGGGGGCATCGGCGGCGTCCCGCCGACGGCGGCCGGCCGGCGGCTGCGGGGCGGCGGGCTGGGCACCCCGGCGCAGCCGGGCGCGAGCGGCTGCGCTCCCCGCGGCGCCTGTCCGCCGTGCTCCTCCGCCGCCGTTCCCGGTACTCGACACCGACGGGGCCTCCGGCTCTGGTCGGGATCGGCGTCGCCGGCTGGGGCGGCTCACCGATGGTGACGAATAGTGCCGAAAAGTGACATACCCAGCAGAACCCAGGCTATCCCGGCCGCCGGGTCGTCTTGTCTGATTGACCTACCCCGTACCCCGCGCGTCGCACACCGGCTCAGGCCGCCCTATGCATGGAGCAACCGGGCGACGTGCGGCAGGACGTCGCGGTCGTGCTCGATCCAGTCGACGCTGTCCAGCTCGGCCGGGCCGAGCCAGCGCAGCTCGTCATGGTCCTCCAGGGGACGGGGGTCACCGGCCAGCAGCTCGGCCGCCCAGAAGCGCAGTTCCAGACCCGGCCGGACGCTCCACGCGCCCGGCAGCCGCTCCAGCGCCCGCGCCCGGACACCCAGTTCCTCCAGCAGCTCCCGCTCCAGCGCCTGCGCCTCGGTCTCGCCGGGTTCGGCCTTCCCGCCCGGGAACTCCCAGCGCCCCGCCACCGCCGCGGGCGCGCTGCGCCGGGCGGCGAGCACCCGGCCCCGGTGGATGAGGGCGCCGCCGACGACGATCCGGGGCTCGACGGGGTTCTCGCTGGCCTTGTCCATGGGCCCGACCTTAGGGCGTGTCCGCCCCCGCGCCGTCCGCAGCCTCGGGCTCGGGCTCGGCCTCGACCCAGTACAACTGCTTGTGGCCGCGGGCCTCGAAATCGGCCGCCAGCCGATCCGCCGCGAGGCGGTCGAGCCCGCCCGCGACCAGGAAGCGGTTGCCGTTGTCGTCCTGCCGCATCACCCGAAAGGCGCTCATGGCGGGGAGCGTATCCCCGGCCTGCGTGGGGGTCGGGCCGGGGATCCGCCCCCACGACGCTACGGACGGCTCGCTACCGGCAGGTACGGGCGCGGTTAACGGCGGGTAACCCGGCCACGCCCGGCGGCTCAGAACCGTCGGCGGCTCAGACCCCTCGGCGGCTCAGACCTGGAGGTCGGGCACCTGCTCGCCGGTGGACAGGCCGAGCCCGCGCCGGATCTCGATGCTGAGCGGCACCGACTTGGTCACCAGCGCCCGGGCCCGTCGGACGTCGCCCTCCAGGTCGTCGCCGGAGGCCGCCGCGTCCCAGGCGGTCGCGGCCGCCTCCTGGGCCGCGGCCAGCTTGCGGACCGCCGGCTTGACCTCGGCCGGCCACGCCGCCGACGCCTTGTTCAGCGCCGTGGCCTCCGCGTGGGAGGCGGTGGACATCCGCCGGGCCCACGTCCGGTACTCGGACGACGCGTCCGCGAAGCCCTTGCTCGGCTGCTCCGCGTAGGCGTCGTTGAAGCCCCGGACGGCCTCCAGGTAGGCCAGCTGGGCAGGGTTCAGGCTGCCCCGGTCGGTGCGGACCGTCCCCAGGTGCTCGCCGTCGCGGTCCTCGAACGCGCAGGTGACGTAGCGGTCGCCGGACCTCCAGTTGCCCCGGGTCGGGTAGAGGTAGACGTCGTCCATGCCGTCCGGGATCGCCCACTGGTCGAGGGCGTAGTCGTCGAGCACCGTGCGGCACAGGTCGGCGGCCCGCAGGCGGACCGTCGCCTCGCCCGGGTAGGACGGGCCGTCGCTCGCCGGGATCCGGGCGGTGCCGGCCACCTCGCCGTGGTGCGGGGCCGAGCACGGCACCCGGCGGACCCAGTAGAGCGTCTCGTCGCCGCCCTCGGGGTCGGCCCGGCTGCCGTTCTCGGGGGTGTTGTAGCAGTCCCCGGACTTCAGCGCGGCCCACGGGACGGACCCGGCCGGGGCCTTCGTGGACTGGTCGAACCTGCCGCCCCCGGGGAGCTCGAAGGTCGAACCGGCCACGGCGAGCGACAGCAGCACCGTGCCGACCACGCCGAGCACCAGGCCGGTCACCGCCATGCCGAAGCCGCGCTCCTTGCGGCGGTTGATCTGGACCAGCGCGATGATGCCGAACACCAGGGCCACCGGCGCCACCACGACCAGGCCGGTCACCAGGGCGGCGACCGCGAAACCGTTGGTGACGGGGGCGGGCCGGGGGTAGGGGAAGCCGGGCTGGAGGCCGGACTGCGCGGCGGGCGGCACCGATGCCCAGCCGCCGGCGGGCAGCGGCGGGGGCGGTGGCTGCGGCGGGGCCTGCGACGGCAGGGGCGCGGCCCACGGGTTGGCGGGCGCGGGTGGGGCGGTCGGCACGGGCGGGGCGGTCGGCGCGGTCGGCACGGGCGGCGCGGTCGGCGCGGTCGGCACGGGCGGCGCGGACGGGGCGGGCTGCGCCTGCTGCTCCGCCTGCTCCGACTGCCCCGTCCGCTCGGCCTGCTTCGCCGTCGCGGCCTCGTGGGCCGGTATGCGGGGATCGGCCGCGGGCGGCTCGGACGCAGGCTTGGACACGTGGACTCCCCCGGCCCGCCGGTACGGGCATCGACTCGGCAGCTCGACTCGTCGGCTCGCCCCCTCCAGCAGCGGGCCGGACGGGCCCGAACGGCCCCGGTACGAGCGGACGCGCGACTTTACCCGATCTTTCCGAACGCCCGCGCGACCGTTTCCCCCACCCCGCCGCCTCGCCGCCATCTGCGGGGCCGCCCTGGCCCGGCCCCGATCTCGACCCTGCCCCCGGTCAGCCGCGCGCCAGGATCTCGCCGTGCAGCATGGAGAACCAGCCGTCCCCGGCGGCACTCCACTCCTGCCAGCCGGCCGCGATCCGCGCCAGTTCGGCCCGGTCCGCGAAGCCCCGCTCCACCGCCGTCCGGCCGATGGCGGAGCCGGTCACCCGGTCCGCCCACATCCCGCCCCACCAGGCACGCTGCTCGGGCGTCGCGTACGTCCAGGTGGTGGCGGTCGCGGCGATGTCGGTGAAGCCCGCCGCCCGCGCCCAGGACAGCAGCCGCCGCCCGGCGTCCGGCTCGCCGCCGTTGGCGCGGGCGATCCGCTCGTACAGTTCCAGCCAGCGGTCCAGCGCGGGCGCCTCGGGGAACCAGGTCATCGACGCGTAGTCGACGTCCCGGGCCGCGACCACACCGCCCGGCGCCGCGACCCGGCGCATCTCGCGCAGCGCGGCCACCGGGTCGGCCACGTGCTGCAACACCTGATGGGCGTGCACCACGTCGAACTCACCTTCCCTGTACGGCAGTTCGTGGACATCGGCGATCTCGAACACGACATTGGACAGGCCCCGGCCGGCCACGTACGCGGCGGCCTGCTCCAGCACCTCGGCGGAGGTGTCCACGGCCACCACGCGACCGCCCGGGCCGACCAGCTCGGCCAGGTCGGCGGTGATCGTGCCGGGCCCGCAACCGATGTCCAGCAGCGCCTGCCCGGGGCGCAGTTCGGGCAGCAGGTAGGCGGCCGAGTCGGCGGCCGTCCGGGAGCGGTGCGAGCGCAGCACGGCCTCCTGGTAGCCGTGGGTGTAGACGGTGGCGGGCTGCTGTCCGGTCATGGTGTCCCCCTGGGGCGTGGTCGGTTTCCGCGACGCCTTCGACGCTAGCGGACGTTCCGGATGCCGAGAAGATTCGTCTCACCTGTCGATCACCCGGCGACTGCACCACCCCCGGCGGCCGTACCGTGGGGGCGCACCCGAGAGAACGGTCCCCCCGCCCATGCCCGGCCAGCGCCCCTTCGTCCTGCTGAGCGCCGCGATGTCCCTCGACGGCCACCTCGACGACGCCTCCCCCGACCGCCTGCTGCTCTCCAACCGGGCCGACTTCGACCGGGTCGACGCCGAGCGCGCGGCCGCCGACGCCGTCCTGGTCGGCGGCAACACGCTGCGGGCCGACAATCCGCGCCTGCTGGTCAACGACCCCGCACGCCGGGCCGCCCGGCTCGCGGACAGCCGCGCCGAGTACCCGCTGAAGGTGACGCTCAGCGCGAGCGGCGCGCTCGACGCCGGCCTGCGCTTCTGGCACACCGGCGGCGCCCGGCTCGCCTACACCACGGACGCCGGCGCGACCGTGCTGCGGCCCCGCCTGGACGGGCTGGCCGAGGTGATCGCGCTCGGCGGCGCGGTGGACCTCGGCGCGGTTCTGGACGACCTGGGCGCGCGCGGGGTGCGCCGCCTGATGGTCGAGGGCGGCGGCGGCGTGCACACCCAGTTCCTGGCCCAGGGCCTGGCGGACGAGCTCCAGCTGGCGGTCGCCCCGCTGCTGGTCGGCCAGGCCGAGGCGCCGAGGTTCGTCCGCCCGGCCGCTTTCCCGGGTGGCCCGGCCCGGCGGATGCGCCTGCTGGAGGCACGTACGGTGGACGACGTCGTCCTGCTCAGGTACGCCCCGAAGGAGCCCGCCCCGTGACCGGAGCCCGTCCCGCGACCACCGACCTCGACCACCTGCGCCGGGCCGTCGAACTCTCCCGCCGCTGCCCGCCGTCCGCGACGGCCTTCTCGGTCGGCGCGGTGATCGTCGGCGCCGACGGCGAGGTCCTGGCGGAGGGCTACAGCCGGGAGGGCGACGCGCACGACCACGCCGAGGAGGCGGCCCTCGGCAAGCTCCCGGCCGGCGACCCGCGGCTGCGCGGGGCGACCGTCTACAGCTCGCTCGAACCGTGCGGACAGCGCGCCTCGCGGCCGGCGCCGTGCGCCCGGCTGCTGATCGCGGCGGGCGTGCCGCGGGTGGTGGTGGCCTGGCGCGAACCGGACCTGTTCGTCACCGACTGCCAGGGCACGGCCCTGCTGGCGGCGGCCGGGGTCGAGGTGGTGGAGCTGCCGGAGCTCGCCGAGGCGGCCCGCGCGGTCAACGCCCACCTGCTCGGCTGATCTTTTGTATCATCGGGGAACAAAGCTCGTCCTTCCTTGCCCGAGGAGCAGCCCCATGCCCACCGCACCCCTCCAGCTGACCGCTCGCGCCCTCCTCCTGGACATGGATGGCACCCTGGTCAACTCCGACGCCGTGGTCGAGCGCTGCTGGCACCGCTGGGCCGAGCAGCACGGACTCGACCCCGTCGCCGTACTGGCCGTCGCCCACGGCCGCCAGGGCCACGCGACGATGGCCGAACTGCTGCCCGACCGCCCGGTGGAACTCAACCTCGCCGACAACCGGCGGATGCTCGCCGCCGAGCGCGCCGACACCGACGGCGTCGTCCCGATCCCCGGCGCCGCCGCCTTCCTCGCCGCCCTGAACGGCCTGCCGCACGCCCTGGTCACCTCCGCCGACGAACCGCTCGCCCGCGTCCGGATGGGCGCCGCCGGCCTGCCGATGCCGCCCGTCCTGGTCACCGCCGAGTCCGTCGGCGCCAGCAAGCCCGACCCGGAGGGCTTCCTCAAGGGCGCCGCCGCCCTCGGCTTCGCCCCCGCCGACTGCCTCGCCTTCGAGGACTCCGACGCCGGCATCACGGCCGCCCGCGCCGCCGGCATCCGCGTCATCGGCATCGGCCCCCGCGCCACCGCCCACCGACCCGACGCCCACGCCGCCACCCTCGACAACATCACCGTGACCACCACACCGGACGGCGTCATCACCGTCAGCATCCACCCCTGACCGAGCCGACCGCCCGCCCCGCAAGACCGCTCGATACATTGTGTACACATGGAACACTCGGTACTCTTGAGCGCATGACGCAGCCCTTGCCCATAGAGTCCATCCGCGACGTACGCGCGCACCTGGCCGAGGTCGTGGAGCGCGCCGACCGGGACGACGTACCCACGGTGATCACGCGCCGAGGCAAAGAAGTCGCCGCTGTGGTGTCCATCGAGGTACTTCGGAAGTACCAGAAGTGGGAAGAGCGCGAGATCAACCGGATCATCGACGAGCGCATGGCGAATCCGGCAGCCGGCATCCCGATCGAGGACGTCATGAGGGAGACGCTGGCGCGCAATGAGTGAGTTCCGGACGGTCTTCCGACCCGAGGCCCAGGCCGAACTCCGGAAGATCCCTCGCGACATGGCGCTGCGCATCCTGGCCAAGCTGACCGAACTGGAGACCGATCCCCTCGGCTTCAACACCACTGCGCTCGTCTCCCAGCCCGAGCGTCGCCGCCTGCGCGTCGGCGACTACCGCGTCGTCTACACGATCGACAACGGGGAATTGGTGATCTGGGTCGTCCACGTGGGACATCGGTCCACCGTTTACGAGGCTTGACGACCACGGACCCGGCGTCGGAACATCCAGCACCCATCCAGCACGATGACGCGGAAGGGGCCGGACTCGACAGAGCCCGGCCCCTTCCGACCTGCACATTCGACCAATCAGTCAACTTGCAGCAACCAGACGGCTACACGTTGAAGCGGAACTCCACCACGTCGCCGTCCTGCATGATGTATTCCTTGCCCTCGATACGGGCCTTGCCCTTGGAGCGGGCCTCGGCGATGGAGCCGGTCTCGACCAGGTCGGCGAAGGAGATCACCTCGGCCTTGATGAAGCCCTTCTGGAAGTCGGTGTGGATGACTCCGGCGGCCTCGGGGGCGGTGGCGCCCTTCTTGATGGTCCAGGCGCGGGTTTCCTTGGGGCCTGCGGTGAGGTAGGTCTGCAGGCCGAGGGTGTCGAAGCCGACCCGGGCGAGGGTGGCGAGGCCGGGCTCTTCCTGGCCCATCGACTGGAGCAGCTCCAGGGCCTCGTCGTCGTCGAGCTCGATCAGCTCGGACTCGATCTTGGCGTTGAGGAAGATCGCCTCGGCCGGGGCGACCAGCTCGCGCTGGACGTTCTTGAAGTCCTCGTCGGCCAGCTCGGCCTCGTCCACGTTGAAGACGTAGAGGAAGGGCTTGGCGGTCAGCAGGTGGAGGTCGCGGATCGGGGTGGTGTCGAAGCCGGCCTCGAAGAGGGTCTTGCCGGTCTCCAGGACCGCCTGCGCGGCCTCGGCGGCGGCCAGCACGGGGGCGGTCTCCTTCTTCAGGCGCGCCTCCTTCTGGAGCCGCGGCAGGACCTTCTCGACGGTCTGGAGGTCGGCCAGGATCAGCTCGGTGTGGATGGTCTCGATGTCGTCCTTGGGCGACACCTTGCCGTCCACGTGCACCACGTCCGGGTCGGTGAAGGCGCGCACGACCTGGCAGATCGCGTCCGACTCGCGGATGTTGGCGAGGAACTTGTTGCCCAGTCCCTCGCCCTCGCTGGCGCCGCGCACGATGCCGGCGATGTCGACGAAGTCGACGGTGGCCGGGAGGATCCGCTGGGAGCCGAAGATCTCGGCGAGCTTGGCCAGCCGCGCGTCCGGGACGCCGACGACGCCGACGTTCGGCTCGATGGTGGCGAACGGGTAGTTGGCCGCCAGCACGTCGTTCTTGGTCAGGGCGTTGAACAGGGTCGACTTGCCGACGTTCGGCAGGCCGACGATTCCGATCGTGAGCGACATGAAGCGCAGTCCCGTGGGCTTGGAGGAGTTGGGTCGGCACCGTGCGGGCCGACCCCCAAGTCTACGGGCAGCGCCTCACGCCCCGGTCGCCGCCGGGAGGGGCTCCGGGAACTCCGGCCGGGTGCCGGGGTGGCTGGGCCGGACAGGTCAGGCCGCTGAACGACGATCACATCAGCACTCCGCCAGGAGACACGGGACAAGACCTGAACGGTCCATTACACAGTGTGGCGATGATCGGACCGTACGTTGGGCGGGTGGAGCAGAGCATCCGTACCCAGCCGCCAGGGCCCAGACGCCGACCGCCGAACGGCGCGGCCGGGGCCGCCGTCCCCGGGCCCGGCCGGGCTCCCGAGACCGCCGGAGCCCCCGCAGCCCCCGCCGCCGCCCCCGCCGCCCGGCTACGCCCGGTAGCCGGGCCGCCCGCCGCCGCCCGCCCGGCCACCCCCAGGCTGCGGTTGCGGCTGCCGCTGCCCGGACGCTCCGAGACCCCGCTGTACGGGCGGCGCCGGACCGGACGGCCGACCCGGCTGACCGCCATCGGCACGGGTGTGGCCGCCGTGCTGGCGACGCTCGCCGTCGCGGGCCTGGACCGGCTGCTGTTCGACGGCCTCGGCTGGCTGTTCGGCCTCGGCTACCTGGCCGTCTGCTTCCAGCTGGCCGTCCGGGTGCGCTACGTCGACCTGCTGGCCGCACCGATCAGCGGGCCGATCTCCTTCGCGCTGGCGCTGCTGCTGCTCGGGCCGGTCACCTCCTCGGGCGTCACCGCCCAGGTGGTGGCGCTGGCGACCGGGCTGGCGCTGCGGGCCGGCTGGCTGTTCTCCGGCACCGGGCTGGCCGCGCTGATCGTGCTCGCCCGGTTCGTGGCCCAGCGCCGGATCCAGCGCTCCCGCTGAGCGGCGCCTCGGGCGGGCGGCCTCAGCCCGCCGCCCGGGCCGCCGCCATGGCGGCGCCGACGATGCCCGCGTCGTTGCGCAGCTCGGCCGGCACCACCCGCGCCTCCCGCTCCCGCAGCAGCGGCAGGAACTTCTCGTGCTTGCGGCTCACCCCGCCGCCGATCACGACCAGTTGCGGCGAGAACAGCATCTCGACCAGGTCCAGGTACTCGTCGACCCGCCCGGCCCACTGCTCCCAGGTCAGCCCGTGCCGTTCCTTGGCGGCCGAGGAGGCCCGGCGCTCGGCGTCCTTGCCGCGCAGTTCCAGGTGGCCCAGTTCGGTGTTGGGCACCAGCACGCCGTCGACGAAGAGCGCGCTGCCGATGCCGGTACCGAAGGTGAGCACCAGCGCCACGCCCGACTGGTCGCGCCCGGCGCCGTGCACGGTCTCGGCGAGCCCGGCCGCGTCGGCGTCGTTGAGCACGGTCGCGGGCAGGTCGAGCGCCTCGCGGAACAGGCCCGCGGCGTCCAGGCCGATCCAGCCCTTGTCCACGTTGGCGGCGGTTCTGGTCCGGCCACCGACCACCACGCCGGGGAAGGTGAGCCCGACCGGGCCCTGGTGGTCGAACTGGCGGACCACCTCGCAGACGGCGGCGACCACGGCCTCGGGGGCGGACGGCTGCGGGGTGAGCACCTTGTACCGCTCCTGGGCCAGCACGCCCCGGGCGAGGTCGACCGGGGCGCCCTTGATGCCCGAACCGCCGATGTCCACGCCGAATACCGCCGTCATCACGTCCACCCTCCGCCGGGGCCGCGGACCGCTTGTCCACAGCCTGTGCACAAAACTACGAGAGGGCACGGGCGGACGCACAGCAGAAAACCCGGCAACCCCGAGGGAGGTGCCGGGCTCTGCGCGAAGGGCCTGGGAGCGGTCCGGGGAGCGGCCCTACAGCTTGCCCGCCGCCTCGGCGCGCAGGTCGCGGCGCAGTTCCTTGGGCAGCGAGAAGATCAGGTGCTCCTCGGCGGTCTTGACCGTCTCGACCGTGTCGTAGCCGCGCGCGGCCAGCCACTCCAGCACGCCCTCGACCAGGATCTCCGGGACGGAGGCGCCGCTGGTCAGACCGACCGTGCCGACGCCCTCCAGCCAGGCCTCCTGGACCTCCTCGGCGAAGTCCACCAGGTGGGCGGCCTTGGCGCCGTACTCCAGGCCGACCTCGACCAGGCGGACGGAGTTGGACGAGTTCTTGGAGCCGACCACGATCAGCAGGTCGGTCTCGGGGGCCATCTGCTTGACCGCGACCTGGCGGTTCTGGGTGGCGTAGCAGATGTCGTCGCTGGGCGGGCTGACCAGCGCCGGGAAGCGCTTCTTCAGCTCGCCGACGGTGGCCATGGTCTCGTCCACCGACAGGGTGGTCTGGGACAGCCAGACGACCCTGGACTCGTCCCGGACCCGCACGTTGGCGACGTCCTCGGCGCCGTCCACCAGGTGGATCCGGTCCGGGGCCTCGCCCATCGTCCCGACGACCTCCTCGTGGCCCTCGTGGCCCACCAGCAGGATGTCGAAGCCCTCGTCGGCGAAGCGCACGGCTTCCTTGTGCACCTTGGTGACCAGCGGGCAGGTGGCGTCGATGGTGGCCAGCCGGCCGGCCTTCGCCTCGTCGTGGACGGCCGGCGCGACGCCGTGCGCGGAGAAGACCACGATCGAGCCCTCGGGCACCTCCTCCGTCTCGTCGACGAAGATCGCGCCCTTCTTCTCCAGGGTCTGCACCACGTACTTGTTGTGGACGATCTGCTTGCGGACGTAGATGGGCGCCCCGTACTGCTCCAGGGCCTTCTCCACGGCGATCACGGCGCGGTCGACACCCGCGCAGTAGCCCCGGGGAGCGGCGAGCAGGACACGGCGCGGCGCGGTGTTGGACATGGCTCCATCGTACGGGCGGCGCCGAGCCGCGCCGACGGGAGGCGCTTTCCGGACAGACCCGGTCGTCGGTGCTCAAATGTGGTGTCTATGAGCTCTGCGAACGGGCAAACGGAACCGGGCGGCCTGCGCCGCAGCCTGAGCGTCCGCGACCTGATGGTCTACGGCCTGCTGTTCATCGCTCCGATGGCACCGGTCGGCGTGTTCGGCGTCCTGGACGCCAGGAGCCACGGCGCCGTCGCCACCGTCTACCTGGCCGCGACCGTCGCGATGGGCTTCACCGCCTTCTCGTACGCCCAGATGGTGCGCGCGGTGCCGCAGACCGGCTCGGTGTTCGCCTACGCGCGGGCCGGGCTGGGCGAGGGGCCCGGGTTCATCGCCGGCTGGATGGCGATGCTCGACTACCTGCTGATCCCGGCGGTCGCCTACCTGTTCTCCGGGATCGCGCTGAACTCGCTGGTGCCCGGGGTCTCCCGCTGGGTCTGGACGGCGCTCGCGGTGGTGCTGACCACCGCGCTCAACCTGATCGGCGTACGGACGGCGGCCGTGGTCGGCTTCGCGGTGCTCGCCCTGGAGATCGCGGTGCTGGCGGTGTTCGTCGCCGCGGCCGTGGTGGCACTGGTCCAAGGCGGCGCCCGGCGCGGCTGGGACACCCCGTTCACCGCCGTCGGCGCCTTCTCGCTGACCGCGGTGATCTCGGCCGTGTCCGTCGCGGTGCTCTCCTACCTGGGCTTCGACGCGATCGCCACCTTCGTCGAGGAGGCGGTCGGCGCCTCGGCGGCGGTGGCCCGGGCCGTGCTCTGGTGCCTGGCACTGGCCGGGGTGCTGTTCGTCACCCAGACCTACCTGGCGGCACTGCTGGAGCCGCTGGGCCCGCAGCAGCTGGCGGCCGACCCGGCGGCGCAGGGCTCGGCCTTCTACGACACGGTGGAGAGCGGGGTCGGGCACTGGCTGCACGTCCTGGTGGCGGCCAGCAAGGCGATCGGCGCCGCCTTCGCGGCGCTGGCCGGGCAGGCGGCGGCCGGGCGGCTGGTCTACGCGATGGGCCGGGAGGGACGGCTGCCGCGCGTCCTCGGCACGGTCGACCCGGCCACCGCGGTGCCGCGCCGGGCGCTGCTGGCGGCCGCGGTGATCACGATGGCCGCGGCGGTCTGGGCGGCCAACCGGGACGACGGGCTGGACCAGCTGACCTCGGTGGTCAACGTGGGCGCGCTGACCGCCTTCGCGCTGCTGCACGCCTCGGTGATCGGCTGGTACACGGTGCGGCACGGCTCCCGGGACCGGGTGCGGCACCTGCTCGTCCCGGCCCTGGGGATCGCGGTGATCGCCGCAGTGGTCTACGAGGCCTCGACGACCGCGCAGCTCGTCGGGCTGATCTGGCTGGCGGTCGGGCTGGTGGTGCTGGGCGTCCAGGGCTCCCCCGCTCCGGGCGGCCCTGTCGGCCGGCGCCGCTAGCCTCATACGCATGGCCAACACCAGCTCCCCCGAAGCCCCGATCCCGGTCGGCAAGGTCTCCGCGCTGATCGGCGGCTGGATCGACCGGCTCGGCGCGGTCTGGGTGGAGGGGCAGATCACCCAGCTCAGCCGCCGGCCGGGGGCGGGCGTGGTGTTCCTGACCCTGCGCGACCCGCAGGCGGACGTGTCGCTCACGGTGACCTGCTTCCGCTCGGTGTTCGACCAGGTCGCGGACGTGGTGCAGGAGGGCGCGCGGGTCGTCGTGCACGCCAAGCCGGAGTGGTACGCGGCGCGCGGGCAGCTGTCGCTGCGGGCCTCGGAGATCCGGCCGGTCGGGCTGGGCGAGCTGCTGGCCCGGCTGGAGCAGCTGAAGCGGCGGCTCGCCGGGGAGGGCCTGTTCGCGGCCGAGCGCAAGCGCCCGCTGCCGTTCCTGCCGCAGTGCGTCGGGCTGGTCACCGGGCGCGGCTCGGCGGCCGAGCGGGACGTGCTGGAGAACGCCCGGCGGCGCTGGCCGGCCGTCCGCTTCGAGGTGCGCAACGTCCCGGTGCAGGGGGTCAGCGCGGTGGAGCGGGTGAGCGCGGCCGTCCGGGAGCTGGACGAGCACCCCGAGGTGGACGTGATCATCGTGGCCCGCGGCGGGGGCAGCGTCGAGGACCTGCTGCCGTTCTCGGACGAGGGGCTGGTGCGGCTGGTCGCGGCCGCCCGTACGCCGGTGGTCAGCGCGATCGGCCACGAGCCGGACCAGCCGCTGCTGGACTTCGTCGCCGACCTGCGCGCCTCCACCCCGACCGATGCCGCCAAACGGGTGGTTCCGGACGTCGGCGAGGAGCTGGCCAAGGTCCGCCTGCTGCGGGACCGTGCCCGGCGGCACGTCCTCGGCCGGGTCGAGCGCGAGCAGCACGGGCTGGACGGCGTGCGCAGCCGCCCCGCGCTGGCCGCCCCGCACCGGATGCTGGACGGGCGCGGCCAGGAGGTCGCCGCGCTGCTGGAGCGGGCCCGGCGCACCCTGCGGCACCGGCTGGACCACGCGCAGAGCGACCTCGGGCACACCCTCGCCCGGGTGGTCGCGCTGTCCCCGGCGGCCACCCTGGAGCGCGGCTACGCGGTGCTCCAGCGGACGGACGGCACGGTGGTGACCGACCCGGCGCAGGTCACGGCCGGCGAGGGGCTGCACGCCCGGGTCGCGGGCGGGGCCTTCGACGTCGCGGTGGACGACGGTCAGGGCTCGTAGGAGCGCCCGGCGTCGCGGTGGACGACGGTCAGGGCACGTAGGAACGCTGCCGGGAGAGCGCGATGGAGTGCTCGCCGAAGCCGAGGCTGCGGTAGAGCGCCTCGCCGCCACTGCTGGCGTGCAGGTCGATCCGGCCGACCCGCTGGTCGTCGAACCAGTCCAGCAGCGCCTCGGTGCAGGCCCGGGCGTAGCCGCGCAGCCGGTGGCCGGGGTCGGTGCAGATGTTGAAGACGAAGCCGAACCGGCCGTTCGGGTTTCCCGGCGCGGGCAGCCGGTGCTCCAGCGTGCCGACCGCGCAGGCGGCGAGCCGGCCGGGCCGTCGCGGATCGTCCACCACGAAGGACGGCATGGTCAGTTCCCCGGCCGGGACGGCGAGGCGCTCGCGCAGCATCCGCTCGGCGGTGGCCTGCCAGGGCCCCGGCCCGGTCAGGCCGGCCATGCTGGGCATCGCCTCGAACATCAGGTCGCGCAGCCGGACGAGCTCGGGGGCGTCGGCCGGGGCGGCGGGTCGGACCGTGATCATGCGGCGGAGGGTAGCGCCGCCGGCCGGCCGGACGCATCCGATTTCGCCCCGCCGCCTCACCCGCTGCCTTCGCCTCGCCGAGGCCGTTCCGGCTTTCACCCCGCCGCGGCCGTTCCGTCGGTGCTGCGCCGGCTCTGTCGGCTCCAGCCCCTACGCTGGCACGCATGGCAGAGCAGCAGGAGCAGCAGGACGCGGCGGCACCGACCCCGGACGACGCGCTGGGCTACGAGCACGCCCGGGACGCGCTGCTGGAGGTGGTCCGGCAGCTGGAGAACGGCGGGACGTCGCTGGAGGAGTCGCTGGCGCTGTGGGAGCGCGGCGAGCAGTTGGCGAAGGTGTGCCAGCGCTGGCTGGACGGCGCCCGGGCCCGGCTGGACGCGGCGCTGGCCGCCGAGGAGGACGGGGCCGCTGGCGGGGAGTGACGCGGCTCACAGCAGGCCGGGGAATCGTTGAATCTTCACCCATGTTGAGATGGTGTGACCGGCCACGGCCGGTCAATCCGACGAACCCCCTCCCGCATGAGGTGCAGACAAGCATGACCACCGACGCCCTGGTACTCGACGCCGCCGCTCAGGACCTGCTGTTCCGCGAGGCCCGCACCGCGAACACCTTCACCGACGAGCCGGTGACCGAGGAGCAGGTCCAGGCCATCTACGAGCTGGTCAAGTACGGCCCGACCGCCTTCAACCAGCAGCCGCTGCGCGTCGTCCTGGTCCGCTCGACCGAGGGCCGCGAGCGCCTCGTCCAGCACCTGGCGGACGGCAACAAGGCCAAGACCAGCACCGCCCCGCTGGTCGCCATCCTCGCCGCGGACAACGAGTTCCACGAGGAGCTGCCGACCCAGTTCCCGCACTTCCCGCAGGCCAAGGACGTGTTCTTCTCCGAGCGCACCGTCCGTGAGCGCTCCGCCTCGCTGAACGGCGCGCTGCAGGCCGCCTACTTCATCATCGGCGTGCGCGCCGCCGGCCTGGCCGCCGGCCCGATGACCGGCTACGACGCCGAGGGCATCAACAAGGAGTTCTTCGGCGACGGCGAGCACTCGGTGCTGGCCGTGGTCAACATCGGCAAGCCGGGCGACGAGGCGTGGTTCCCGCGCTCGCCGCGCCTGGCGTACGACCAGGTCGTCACCACGGTCTGATCCGCCGCACGCGCGAGGGCCCGCACCGGTTCGTCCGGTGCGGGCCCTTTCCGTATGCGCACGGGGGCGTTCGGGGTCGTACGGGCGCGTCCGCGGGGCGTCCGCGGGGGCGTACGGAGCCGTTCCCCCGGGGGCGGCCCGGGGGGACGGGCTACTTGAGCGCCTGGGCCAGCTCGGCCAGTTCCTCGTAGGAGGCGGTGCCGGTGAGCACGGTGGTCGCGTCACCGGTCTGCACGGTCAGGGCGCGGGACTTCTCGCCCTGCACCCGCTCCCAGGTGCGCCCGGCGACCTCCGAGGTGCCGTCCGGCTTGCCGCCCGCGATCTTGTCGGCCAGCAGCGCGTCGCGGGGGACGTCGCTCTGCTCGACCGCCGCGTACTGGCCGGACGGCGTGACGAAGCCCAGGTGCCAGGCGTTGCCCTTGCCCTTGCTGATCGCGGCCGGCTGGTAGCCGACCGAGGTGGCCCGCCACTGGTCGGACAGCCCGTCCGGGGAGAGCAGCGGGTACGGCGCGCCGCGCTTCGCGGAGGCCGCCGCCACCTTGTACTCGACCACGTGCACCGGGTCGCTGTTCGCGTCGTGCGGAAGGAACAGGTACCCGATCCAGACCACGGCGCCGACCGCCAGCATCGACAGGACCATGTCCCGTACGGTCTCCCGGCCCCTCATGCGTTTGCTCTCTCCAGCCACCCCCACATGGTGACTCATCCCTACGGCGGTACGGCCACCCGGGGTGCCCGCGTACGGGTGAAGCGGGACGAACCGACCAGGTCGGGCGCCGGGTGGCGACCCGCGCCACAGACAGTCATCCCATAGGCAGATACGATCGCAGGACCCTCACCACGGCGTTCGACCAGGCAGTAGTCGGGCGCTTACTGGCCGTCGCGTACAGAGAGGTAACGACGATGACCACGCAGTACCCGAACCACCTTCCCAGCGCCCTGGAGGTCGCGCCCGAGGCTCCGGACCGGAACCTCGCGCTCGAACTCGTCCGGGTCACCGAGGCGGCCGCGATGGCCGCCGGCCGGTGGGTCGGCCGTGGCGACAAGAACGGCGCGGACGGCGCCGCCGTCAAGGCGATGCGCACCCTCGTCTCGACCGTCTCGATGAACGGCGTGGTCGTCATCGGGGAGGGCGAGAAGGACGAAGCCCCGATGCTCTACAACGGCGAGCGGGTCGGCGACGGCACCGGCGCCGAGTGCGACGTCGCGGTCGACCCGGTCGACGGCACCACGCTCACCGCCAAGGGCATGAACAACGCCGTCGCCGTCCTGGCCGTCGCCGACCGCGGCACCATGTTCGACCCCAGCGCCGTGTTCTACATGGACAAGCTGGTGGCCGGCCCCGAGGCCGCCGAGTTCGTCGACATCACCGCCCCCGCGGCCGTCAACATCCGCCGGGTCGCCAAGGCCAAGGGCAGCGCCGTCGAGGACGTCACGGTCGTCGTCCTCGACCGCCCGCGCCACGACGGCCTGGTCCGGGAGATCCGCGAGGCGGGCGCCCGGATCAAGTTCATCTCCGACGGCGACGTGGCCGGCGCCATCATGGCCGCCCGCGAGGGCACCGGCGTCGACCTGCTGATGGGCATCGGCGGCACCCCCGAGGGCATCATCGCGGCCTGCGCCATGAAGTGCATGGGCGGCGTCATCCAGGGCCGGCTGTGGCCCAAGGACGACGCCGAGCGGCAGAAGGCCCTCGACGCCGGCCACGACCTGGACCGGGTGCTCACCACCGACGACCTGGTCAGCGGCGAGAACGTGTTCTTCGTCGCCACCGGCATCACCGACGGCGAGCTGCTGCGCGGCGTGCACTACCGCCAGGAGACCGCCACCACCAGCTCGCTGGTGATGCGTTCCAAGAGCGGCACGATCCGCGAGATCAACTCCGTCCACAAGCTGTCGAAGCTGCGGGCCTACAGCGCGATCGACTTCGACCGCGCCAACTGACACCGGGCAAGCGCACCCGCGGCCTCGGCGGAATCCCCCTCCGCCGAGGCCGCGGCGCGTCCGGCCCGGGGCACACCCGGAGCCCCGTCAGCCCGCTATCCGCCGCTGCCCCGCGACCACCCTGGTCGCCTCGCGCAGCTCCGACTCCCGGCGGCGGCGCCGGGCCAGCACCACCCGCCGCTCGGCGGCCGTCAGCCCGCCCCAGACCCCGTACGGCTCCGGCTGCGCCAGCGCGTGCTCGCGGCACTCCAGCAGCACCGGACACCGGGCGCACACCTGCTTCGCCTGCTCCTCGCGCGACAACCGGGCCGCCGTCGGCTCCTTCGAGGGTGCGAAGAACAGCCCCACCTCGTCCCGCCGGCAGGCCGCGCCGGTGTGCCAGGGACTGTCCTCGCCCGAGGACGCGCCCTGGGCGACGGTCCGGGAGCCCTGGCCGCCCGGGGGGTGCGGCTGCGGACTGCGCTCCAGCAACTGCGCGGCGGCGACGGGCGAGGTGGTGCGGGACTCGATCGGATGCAGCACGGCCGTACTCCTGACGAGACTCTCGGACACGGGGAAGCTCGCTCCCCTGCCCGGCTGCGAGCCCCCGCTGTCCAACCCCGAGTCGGCCGCTGGGCCGCCTCCGGTGCGCAGCCGTACAAGAAGCGATGTGCGGAAGGAACTACCCCGCCCGCCCGCGATTCATGCACACTGCACGCAATCGACTACGGAGCGCACCGGAGACAACGCAGAACGCCCGGCCGGGAGTTGATCCCCGGCCGGGCGTTCGACCCGCCAACCCCGGCTACTCGGTGCCGAGTTGCTTGCGCACCCACTCCTTGAGCTTCTTGCCCCGGCGCGGCTTGGCCTCGCAGCCGCCGAACACCGCGACGCCCTTGACCCGGACCACCGGCGCGTACGGGTCCGCCGCCGTCTGCTCCTTGACGTCGAATCCGCCGAAGATGCCGACGCCGCCGCCGTGCAGGCTCACGTTCTCCGGCACCCGGATCTCGACGCCGCCGAACAGCGCCGTCACCTCGATCTCCACCTCGGGCGACTCGAACACGGCGTCGGTCAGGTCGATCTCCACCCCGCCGAACGCCGCGAACGCCTTCAGGTGCGACCCCACCCGCCAGCGGCCCTTGCGGGACGAGCCGCCGAAGATCGCCACCATCGACGGCGACTCCTGGCGCGCGGGCGGCAGCGCCGGCGTCACCGCACGCGGCGCCGGGGCCTCCAGCGGCGGCTTCTCGAACGACAGCGGCCGGTGGCCCGGCAGGTCCCTGGTCAGCGGCACCAGGTCGCCGAAGGTCTTGGCGGCGTACGCGGCCCCGATCCGGTCCGCGTGCTCGTCCGCGTCCAGCCGGCCCTCGGCGTAGGCGTCCCGCAGCAGCTCCGCGATCCGCTCGCGGTCGGCGTCCGACACCCGCATCTCCGCCTGTGCCACCGGGGCGTGCGACGGCTGGGTCTTCTGCTCCGGCAGCGGCCGGAGTTGCGGCTGCGGCTCGGGCCGGGTCTCGGGCTTGGTCATCGGTACGGGCGCCGGCACGGACGGCTGCCCCGGATCGTCCTGCGACGGCGAGTTGTCCACGGCCCAAGACTAGTCGCTCGCACGTGCGCCCGAGTGAGCCCGGTCACGCAGGCTGCCCTGTCCGCGTGCGACACGGAGCCGGGTCCTACCCTTGAGGGTGCTTCGCCGACGCAGCCGGACCACTGGAAACCTAAGGACCGCCCCCATGGCTCCCACGCCAGACTTCGAGTACAGCGACCTGCTCCCCCTGGGCGCTGACCCGACCCCGTACCGCAAGCTGACCTCCGAGGGTGTCTCCACCTTCGAGGCCGGCGGTCGCACCTTCCTCCAGGTCGAGCCCGAGGCGCTGCGGCTGCTCACCGCCGAGGCGATGCACGACATCTCGCACTACCTGCGCCCCGCCCACCTCGCCCAGCTGCGCCGCATCCTGGACGACCCGGAGGCCAGCCCGAACGACCGCTTCGTCGCGCTCGACCTGCTGAAGAACGTCAACATCTCGGCCGGCGGCATCCTGCCGATGTGCCAGGACACCGGCACCGCCATCGTCATGGGCAAGCGCGGCCAGAACGTGCTCACCGAGGGCGGCGACGAGTCGGCCATCGCGCGCGGCGTCTTCGACGCGTACACCAAGCTCAACCTGCGCTACTCCCAGATGGCCCCGGTGACCATGTGGGACGAGAAGAACACCGGCAACAACCTGCCGGCCCAGATCGAGCTGTACGCCACCGACGGCGGCGCGTACAAGTTCCTCTTCATGGCCAAGGGCGGCGGCTCCGCCAACAAGTCGTACCTGTACCAGGAGACCAAGGCCATCCTGAACGAGGCGAGCATGCTCTCGTTCCTGGAGCAGAAGATCCGCTCCCTCGGCACCGCCGCCTGCCCGCCGTACCACCTGGCGATCGTGATCGGCGGCACCAGCGCCGAGTTCGCGCTCAAGACCGCCAAGTACGCCTCCGCGCACTACCTGGACAACCTGCCGACCTCCGGCGACGCCAAGACCGGCCACGGCTTCCGCGACCTGGAGCTGGAGGCGAAGGTCACCGAGCTGACCCAGAAGATCGGCATCGGCGCCCAGTTCGGCGGCAAGTACTTCTGCCACGACGTGCGGGTCGTCCGCCTGCCGCGCCACGGCGCCTCGCTGCCGGTCGCCATGGCCGTCTCCTGCTCCGCCGACCGCCAGGCGCTCGGCAAGATCACCGCCGAGGGCGTCTTCCTGGAGCAGCTGGAGACCGACCCGGCCAAGTACCTGCCGGACACCACCGACGAGCACCTGGACGACGACGTCGTGCGCGTCGACCTCGACCAGCCGATGTCCGCGATCCGCGCCGAGCTGTCCAAGTACCCGGTCAAGACCCGGCTCTCGCTCACCGGCACCCTGGTCGTCGCCCGCGACATCGCCCACGCCAAGATCAAGGAGCGCCTGGACGCCGGCGAGGGCATGCCCAAGTACCTCCAGGACCACCCCGTCTACTACGCCGGCCCGGCCAAGACCCCCGAGGGCTACGCCTCCGGCTCCTTCGGCCCCACCACCGCCGGCCGGATGGACTCCTACGTCGACCAGTTCCAGGCCGCCGGCGGCTCCATGGTCATGCTCGCCAAGGGCAACCGCAGCAAGCAGGTCACCGACGCCTGCGCCGCCCACGGCGGCTTCTACCTCGGCTCCATCGGCGGCCCGGCCGCCCGCCTCGCCCAGGACTGCATCAAGAAGGTCGAGGTCCTGGAGTACGCCGAGCTCGGCATGGAGGCCGTCTGGCGCATCGAGGTCGAGGACTTCCCGGCCTTCATCGTGGTCGACGACAAGGGCAACGACTTCTTCCGCGAGACCACCGAGGGCCCGCTGATCACCAGCCTCCGGGTCCGCTCCAAGGAGTAACCGCCCCGGCCTCCCCGGCCGCCCCCGCCTCCTCAACCGCCCCGGCCGCGTTCGTCGCGACCGGGGCGGCCGCGTTGCGCGTGCTCACGCGTCGAAGTCGTACTCCAGGACGTAGGAGGCGGCGTCGAGGATCATCTCGTTGAGCTCGACGACCTGGCCCTCGTCGGCGAAGGCGGTGCGGCAGATCAGGATGACCGGGGTGCCCGCCGACAGCTCCAGGCGGGCCGCCTCCTCCGCGCCGGGCATCCGGGAGCGGACCTCCTCGCGGAAGTGGACGGGCTTCGCGCCGATCTCGGCCAGCCGGGCGTAGGTGCCGCCCGGGCCGGTGTCCTCGCGGGTGATGGCCGTGCCGGCGACCAGGCCGGCCGGCAGGTAGGAGGTCGACAGCAGCACCGGCTTGCCGTCCAGCACGAAGCGGCGGTGCCGTACGCACATCGACGCGCCCGGATCCACTCCCAGCACCCGGGCGACGTGCTCCGGCGCGCCCCGTTCGGTGACGGACACCTGGTCGACCACCAGCAGGCGGTTGTCGATGTCCGCCGACCATATCGACCGGCCCGAGCCCCACTGCCCCTGCGCCAGCCGCTGGATCCCGCGCCGGCGCAGCGGCCGGAAGTCCCGGACGAAGACCCCGGCTCCCCGGCGCGCCTCGGCGATGCCCTCGCTCTGCAGCACGCCGAGCGCCTGGCGGGCGGTCATCCGGGCCACGCCGTACTCGTCCATGAGGTCGTTCTCGCCCGGCAGCCGGTCACCCGCGCGGTACCGGCCGTCGTCGATGGCCGCCTTCAGCGTGTCGGCGATCCGTTGGTACTTGGGCTGTTTGTCGCCACTGCTGCCGGTCATCGCCGCTCCCTCTCCCTCGGACAAATCGTAGGCGCGACCGCGGCGGACGGTAAGCGGCTACGACTGTTGACATCTCTAGAGATATTAGCTTCTCTAGAGATGCTGGGTAGTCGCCGAGCACCACACACACGGACAGCGACCAGGGCGCGGCCCCCACCCGGCGCCGCACCCGCACCAGAACAGCGAGGAGCAGTGCGGTGAGCACCCGTCAGCGCGACTCCGCGGCCTACCGGCCGCACGTGGGTGAACTCGTCCTCGACCGGAGGACCGGACGCACCGGCATCTACATGGACACCATCGGCGGGGAGCACTACCTGCGCCCCGAGGGCGGCGGCCTCGAATGGACCGCCGAACCCGGACGGGTCTCGCCCGTTCCCGGGCCCCGCGATTCAGCCGAATACGATCTTCCGCGCTAATTGCGGCAAAAAGCACGCAAACAGCAGCATTCCCACCCGCAATCCCCCCGAGTGAATCCGGAATTCCGGAACGCCCCGCACCCACCGTCGGGCACGTTACGGATATCGCCGGTCACCATGAGTGCACCACGGGCTGGATTCGGCCACCGGGCGGGCACCGGTGCCGAATGGGGCACGCCCAAAACCCACAGCGCCCCCGTGCCCGGACCGGGACACGAGGGGCACGGGGCCTACGGCCGGACCGGCTTACGGGTGGCCGGAGATCATGCCTTCCGGCTCGTACCGCTTGCCCGGCCCGCCCGTGGCCGGCGCGACGGGCTCCACCACGTGCGCGGCCTCGTCCCCGAACAGGTCGTTCTCGATCGCCGCCTTCTGCGCGTCGGACGGCGCGGTGTACTCGGTCGTGTTCGAGGACGCGGCCACCGCGTCCTCGACAGCCTTGCCCGCCTCCACAGCGACGGCCGGGGCATCCGTCGTCGCCGCGTTCTCGGGCGCCGACGCCACCGGGGTCTCGCTCTGGTCGTTGGCCATTGGGCGGCCGCCTTTCGGTCATCAAATGTGTCTCGCCCGACCTCCGTGGCACGGGCGTGCGGACAGTATCGTAGGGTTGATTAAATGTCCGATAAACACCGTGCGGCTTGCGCTGCCGTCCGGCAGAGTCGGGCGTCCGCCTAAGCTGAAGCACCACGGCGGACCGCCGAGCGCCCTTTCACGGAATCGACACCACAGGCCATCGGGGGACTTTCATGGAGTTTCGGGAGACGCCGCAGACCTCTGCGCTGCGCTTCCAAGTCCTCGGTCCGGTCCAGGCCTGGCTCGACGGCAAGCCCCTTTCCCTCGGATCCCCCCAGCAACAGGCAGTTCTGACCACCCTTCTGCTGCATTCCGGACGCCCGGTCACCACACAGGACCTGGTCGACGCGCTCTGGGGCGAGCGACACCCGGCCCAGGCGGTGGCGGCGCTGCGCACCTACGTCTCCCGCCTGCGCTCCGTCATCGAGCCCCGGCGGGAGGTGCGCCGGCCCTCCGAGCTGCTGATCTCGGTCGCCGACGGCTACGCGCTGCGCATCCCGGGCGAGGCCCTCGACCTGACGGTCTTCGAGCGGCTCTCCGCCGAGGCCGCGGCCGCCCGGGCCGCGGGCGACAAGCACGAGGCGCACCGGCTGCTGGCACGGGCGCTGGACCTGTTCAGCGGCCGGCCGCTCACCGGCATCCCCGGCCCCTACGCCGACACCCAGCGGCTGCGGCTCGCCGAACGACAGGTGGCCGCCGCCGAGGAGCTGTGCGCCGTCGCCCTCGACATCGGCCTGCACGCCGAGATCGTCGGCGAGCTGAACAGCCTGACGGCCGAACACCCGCTGCGCGAGCGCCTGAGCGAGCTGCTGATGCTGGCGCTGTACCGCTGCGGGCGCCAGGCCGAGGCGCTCGGCGTCTACACCGACACCCGCAAGCTGCTGATCGAGGAGCTCGGGGTCGAACCCGGTGCCGGCCTGTCCGCGATGCACGCCCGCATCCTGGCGGCGGACCCGACGCTCGCCCTCCCGGCCGTACCGGCCCCGGTGAGCCGCGAGGACGGCCCGGCAGCTCCCCCGGCGCCCGCCCAACTCCCGGCCGACGTATCGGACTTCAGCGGCCGCACCGACCTGGTGAGCGACCTCTCGACGGTCCTGATGAACGCCACCGGCCAGGCCGTGGTGGTGACTTCACTGGCCGGCATCGGCGGGGTCGGGAAGACCACCCTCGCCGTCCACGTCGCCCACCGCGTCCGCGGCGAGTTCCCGGACGGGCAGCTGTACGTCGACCTGCGCGGCGCCGGCACCTCGCCGGCCGACCCGGTGGCCGTCCTGGGCGACTTCCTGCACGCGCTCGGCGTCACCGACAGCCCCGACTCCCTCGAACAGCGCGCCGCCCTCTACCGGTCGCTGCTCGCCAGCCGGCGGATGCTCATCCTGCTCGACAACGCGCGCGACGCCGAGCAGATCCGGCCGCTGATCCCCGGCGTCTCCGGCTGCGCCGTGCTCGCCACCAGCCGCTCCCGGCTGGCCGGCATCCCGGGTGCACAGTTGTTCGACGTCGAGGAGCTGACCCCGAACGAAGCGCTGGCGCTGTTCTCGGCCATCGTCGGCGAGCAGCGGGTCGCCGCCGAACCGGAGGCGGCCATGCAGGTGGTCACCGCCTGCGGGTTCCTGCCGCTCGCCGTCCGCATCGCCGCCGCCCGGCTGGCCAGCCGTCCGCGTTGGAGCGTCTCCGACCTGGCCAGACGGTTAGCCGACCAGCGGCGGCGACTGGACGAACTCCAGCTCGGCAACCTCGCCGTGGAAACCACCATCGGACTCGGCTACGGCCAGCTCTCGGCGGACGAGGCCCGCGCCTTTCGGCTGCTCGCCCTGATCGACTCCCCTGACATCCCGCTGCCCGCCGCCGCGGCGCTGCTCGGCGCGAACGAGTACACCGCCGAGGACCTCGCCGAAGCGCTGGTCGAGGCGAACATGCTGGAGTGCTTCACCCCCGGCCGCTACCGCTACCACGACCTGCTCCGGCTCTACGCCCAGCGGCAGAACGAGCGGATCGGCGACACCACGGAGCAGGAGCGGGCGGTGCTGCGCCTGCTCGACCTGCTGATCCCGACCGTCCGCAACGCGGCCCAGGTGATCGAGCCCGACGACCAGCTCCCGGAACCGCTCAACCCCTTGGGCTCGTCAGGCCTGGACCTGCCGACGAGCCAGGACGCCCGGCAGTGGCTGCGGACGGAGATCACCTTCCTGCTCAGCGCCGTCGAGGCGGCCGTGCGAGGACCGGACTTCGTGCTGCGCCCGGCCGTCGACCTGCTGATCGTCCTGAACAGCCTGGTCACGGATCCCACGCACGGCTCCCGGATGCGCCGGTTCCTGGTGACCGCCGAACGCAACGCCGCCGCCTACGGAGACGCTGCCGCCCTGGCCCGGGTGCACTTCGCCTTCGGCACGCTGCAGTCGATCACCAATGACTTCCAGGGCGCCGAACAGTCGCTCCGCAAGAGCCTGAGCCTTCAGCGCTCCGACGACATGACGATCCTGCGGTCGGCGGCGAGCAACGACCTGGGGATCATCCTCAGCCTGACGAACCGCCCCGCCGAGGCCATCCCGCTCTTCGAGCAGGCCCTGGGCATCAGCCGGGTGGTCCGCGTTCCGATCAACGAAGCCCGGCTGCTCGGCAACATGGCGCGGGCACAGCTCAAGCTGGGAGACACCGAGACCGCTGTCCGCTCGGTCATCGAGGCGGTGGCGACGGCCCGGACGTCGAGCAACGGCCCCTGCCTCGCCGACACCCTGTACCAGACCGGTGTGGTGCTCGCCTCCACCGACGAGCCGAGGGCGGCGGTGGGCTACCTGAGGGAGGCCCACCAGCTGTTCCAGGCCCAGCAGAATCCGCTCTGGGAGGGCTACACCCTCGCCCGCCTGGCCTCCGCCCTGCTCGCCGCCGGACAGCACGCCGAGGCGGCCGAGGCGGCCGGCGAGTCGCTCGTGATCGCCCAGGAACTGGACGCCGCCTACTGCCAGGGCCTCGCGAACGCCACCCTCGGCGAGGCGCTACTGGCGCTGGCGCAGCCCGCCCGCGCGCTCGCCTGCCTGCGCGAGGCGCACGCGATCTTCACGCGGCTCGGTGTGCCGGAGGCCTCCCCCGTGGCGGACCTCATCTCCCAACAGCACACCGAGCCTCCCCCATCTTCCCCAGCGCCGTAGGTCTCCGCCCCCCGGCAGAGCCCCTACCCCCGTTGTGCGCGTCGGCGCCCCCGCAGCCCCCCGGCTGCGGGAGCGCCCTCAACGCTTCCCCGGCGCTGGACTCCACTCTGCACTCCGGCGATTGACGTTCGATAAACGCCCGACGGCCGGCCCTCGGCCCGGCGAAACCGCAGGTCAGCTGTTCCACCACGGCGCGCCATGCGGCGCGCGGAGCCCGCGCGCACCACCCCCGCCCGCACCGTCGTGCTTCCGCAACCCCGTCCACACCGGCCCAAGCATGACGAGTTGGCTGGAAAGGGACCCCATGGCGCAGAGATCACGCATATTCTCAGATGCCAGTACACACACGAGTGTCTGCCGGCAACGTGTGGGCCGGCGAGGCAGGACGGGCGCCGGGGCGGACGGCATCCCGCTCCCGTGCGGCCGCGTGCAGCCGGCCGGAGGCCACGGGTGGAAGGGTGCCTCTCAATCGTGACGACCGGACAGATATCCGACTCGTTCCCCGTCGACGAGGACGCGGGAGACGACGGGCCCGACGTGCGGCGGCGCCGGGCGGCGCGTGCCCTGCAAGCCGTCGCCTTCGACACCATCGGTGCCGGGTACGGCGAGGCGTTCCCGGCCAAGGACGGGCAGCTGGCCTGCGGACGGCAGCTGCTGGCCGAGCTCGAACCCGGCGCGCGGGTGCTGGACGTGGGCTGCGGCACCGGGGACCCGACGGTCCGGCAGCTGGTCGCGGGCGGGCTGCGGGTGACCGGGATAGACCTCTCGGACGTGATGCTCTCGCTGGCCCGGCAGGCCCGGTTCCCGGGCGAACACCCGCCGGAGTTCCATCGGATCGACCTGTTCGATCTGGCCACCGAGCGCGCCGGGCAGGTCTGGAACGCCCCCGGACTGGGACCGCTGGGCAAGGACGGGTTCGCCGCCGTCACCGCGTTCTTCTCGCTGATCCTGCTGCCGCAGGACGAGATCCCGACCGTGCTCGCACGGCTGCGCGAACTCCTCCGGCCGGGCGGACTGCTGGCGCTCGGTATGGTCGAGGCGGATCTGGATCACGTTCCGCTTCCGTTCCTTGGCAGAGAGCTGCGGATCAGTGGGTACCTGAGGGAGGATCTGGAGCGGGTTCTCGTCACGGCGGGCTTCACCGTCGAGGAGTGCTCGGGGCATCCGTACGCGCCGGCCAGCACCACGCTGCCGCCGGAGGAACAGCTGTTCCTGTGCTGTCGACGCGTCGGCTGACCCACCGGACGGCAGCAGGGCCCGCCAGCAGGACACCGCAGACCACCACAGAGACCACACCGAATCCAGGACAGGCAGCCGTGCGCGACCAGCTCAAGACCGAGGGCGGACAGCCGCCTGCCGTCCCGGGCCAGCGCGGCCTGCCCCTGGCACCAGCTTCAGCACCGGTGCCGGCACCGGCACACCAACCGACCGCGCGCCCGGAGCGCGAGGACGTGGCGGGCCGGCTCGGCTACCTCGACCTGGCCACCCGGCGGATCAACAGCGCGCTCGACCTGTCCGCGACGCTGCGCAACATCGGCCGGGTGCTCGTCCCCACGCTGGCCGACGCCGCCGTGGTCCACCTGCGCGATCCGCTGCCCAACGTCGAGCGCGAGCCCGGCTTCCCGGACGAGCTGCGAATCCACCACAGCACCGGCACCCGGATCGGACGGCGCGGCCGGCCCAGCGGAGCAGACGACCGGCACCGCTCCCGGTACGGCTCCCGCTCCACCGCCGACACCGGCCCCGCCACCCCGGTGACCCGCGGCGGGGCGCTCGCGCACGCCCTGCTGAGCCGCCGCCCCGCCGAGTCCGCGGTGCTCGGCGCGCCCGGCGCCGAACGCACCGAGGCACTGCTGCGCGAGCTGTACGGCACCCGCGGGCTGGCCCGGCTGGCCGCGGGCACGTCGGTGCTGGCCCTGCCGCTGCGCGGCCGCAAGGCCGTGCTCGGCCTGCTGGTGCTGATCCGCCGCCCTCCTGAACGCACCGGCCGGCCCGCCTTCGACGCCGCCGACACCGCGACCGCCGCGCACCTCGCCACCCAGGCGGGGCTGGCGGTGGACACCGCCCTGCGGTACGCCCGCGAGTGGGAGATAGCCAACGAACTCCAGCGCAGCATGCTGCCGTTGCGCCTGCCGCAGCCGCACGGCGTCCGCCTCGCCCAGCGCTACCTGCCGGGCGAGCGCGGCGCGCAGGTCGGCGGCGACTGGTACGACGCCGTGCCGCTGCCCGGCAACCGGGTCGCCCTGATCGTCGGCGACGTGATGGGCCACTCGCTCACCTCGGCCGCCATCATGGGCCAACTGCGCACCAGCGCCCAGACCTTGGCCGCCCTCGACCTGCCCCCGCACGAGGTGCTCTACCACCTGGACGAGCAGGCCCAACGGCTCGGCCGCGAACAGCACCTGGCGACCTGCGTGTACGCGGTGTACGACCCGATCGCCAACCGGGTGGTGCTGGCCAACGCCGGGCACGTCCCGCCCGTCCTGGTCCGGCCGGACGGCACCGCCGAGTTGGTGGAGCTGGACTCCGGGGCCCCGATCGGGGTCGGCGGGGTGGACTTCAACTCGGTCGAGCTGCCCGCCCCGCCCGGCTCGGCCCTGCTGCTGTTCACCGACGGCCTGGTGGAGACCCGCAGCCGCCCGATCAGCGACGGCCTGGAGGTGCTCCGCGCCCGGATCGCCGCCGCCCGCTGGCAGTCCCCCGAGCAGTTGTGCCAGGAGGCGCTGCGGATCCTGCCGCCCGGCGACCGCGGCGACGACATCGCCCTGCTGGGCGCGTGCTTCGACGGCATCCCGGCCGGGGACGTCGCGCACTGGTACCTCCAGCCGCGCAACGAGACACCCGGCCGGGCCCGCCGGCTGGCCGCCCACACGCTGCGCCGCTGGGGGCTCGGCGAGCTCAGCGAGGCGACCGAGCTGATGATCAGCGAGCTGGTGACCAACGCCGTCCAGCACGCGACCCGCCCGGTCACCCTGAGCCTGGTGCGCACCACCCGGCTGCGCTGCGAGGTCGGTGACGACAGCCCGCTGCTGCCGCGGCCGCGCCGTACCGGGCCGGAGGACGAACGCGGCCGCGGCCTGCAGATAGTGGCCCGGTGCGCGGACCGCTGGGGCGCCACCCGGCTGGGCACCGGCAAGGTCGTCTGGTTCGAGCAGCGGCTGCCCCAGCCGCCCGTCGAGCCGCGGCTGCCGTAACCGGCCGCGGGCGCCCGACGGGAGCGGCCCGCCGGGCGCCCGGGAGCGGTTCAGACCCCGGCGGGCTCCTTCGCCTGCTGCTCCGCCGGCTCCAGCCGAGCGATCAGCTGCTCGCCCTCCATGTCGACCCTCGGCACGACCTTCTCCAGCCGCTTCGGGAACCACCAGGCGGCCTTGCCGAACAGCGCCATCGCGGCCGGCACCAGCGCCATCCGCACCACGAAGGCGTCCACCAGCACGCCCACCGCGAGGGCGAAGCCGATCGGCTGCACGATCGGGTCGTGACCGAAGACGAACGAGCCGAACACCGACACCATGATCAGCGCCGCCGCCGTGACCACCCGGGCGCCGCCGCGCACCCCGGCCACCACGGCGTCCCGCGGCGCCTTCCCGTGGACGTACTGCTCCTTCATCCCGGAGACCAGGAACAGCTCGTAGTCCATCGCCAGCCCGAACAGCACGCCGATCAGCAGGATCGGCACGAAGCTCACCACCGGCCCGACCTTCGGCACGTCGATCAGGCCGTCCAGCCAGCCCCACTGGTAGACCGCGACCACCGCGCCGAGCGAGGCGGTGATGCTGAGCAGGAAGCCGGCCACCGCCTTGAGCGGGACGAGCACCGAGCGGAACGCCAGCGCCAGCAGCACCACCGCGATGCCGACGATCACCGCGAGGAACGGCGGCAGTGCCTGGCCGAGCTTGGTGGAGACGTCGATGTTGGCGGCGGTGGTGCCGGTGACGGCGATGTCCGCGCCGGTCGAGGTCTTGAGCGGCGCGCGCTGGTCGCGGATCTCGTTGACCAGTGTCCTGGTGCCGGCGTCGTCCGGTCCGGTCTGCGGGATGACGGTGAGCAGGGCGGTGCGCCCGGCCTGGTCGACGGCCGGGGGCAGCAGTGTCCGCACGCCCGGCAGGGTCTGCAGCCTGGCCGCCACCCCCTGCACCGCCTGCTCCGGCTGCGGCGCGCCCCCGGCGTCCACGACGACCACCAGCGGCGCGTTGAAGCCCGGCCCGAAGCTCTCGCCGACCAGGTCGTAGGCCTTGCGCGCATCGGTACCGGCGGCCTGCGAACCGCCGCCCGGCAGGCCGAGCTGGAGGCTGGCGGCGGGCACCGCGAGCAGGCCCAGTCCGGCCAGTCCGACGAGCAGCACGGCCAGCGGGCGGCGGACCACGAAGCGGCCCCAGCGCTCGCCCAGGGTGGTGCGGCCGCCGGTGCGCAGCGCCCGCTTCCAGACCGGCAGCCGGTCGATGGCCCGGCCGGCGAAGCCGAGCAGCGCGGGCAGCAGCGTGATCGCGACCAGGACGGCCACCACGACGGCGCCGGAGGCGGCCAGGCCCATCACGGTCAGGAAGGGGACGCCGGCGACGGCGAGCCCGGCGAGCGCCACGACGACGGTGAGGCCGGCGAAGACGACGGCGCTGCCGGCGGTGGCGGTGGCGCGGGCGGCGGCCTCGTCCGGCTCCAGGCCCTCGTCCAGGTGGCGGCGGTGCCGGGAGAGGATGAACAGCGCGTAGTCGATGCCGACGGCGAGACCGACCATCAGGGCCAGCACCGGCGCGGTGGTGATGATCTCGAACGAGCCGGACAGCGCCATGATCGCGGCCATCGCCACGCCGACCCCGACCAGGGCGGTCAGCAGCGGCAGCCCGGCGGCGACCAACGAGCCGAGGGTGATCACCAGGACCACCCCGGCGATGGCCAGACCGATCGCCTCGCCGCCGTCGACCTGCGCCATCCGGTTGTACGCGTCACCGCCGAAGGCGACGTCCAACCCGGCCGCGCGGGCCGGTTCGGCGGCGGCCTTGACGGCCTCGCGCTGCTGGTCGGTGACGTCGGCGAGCTTGTGGTCGAAGGAGACCAGGGCGATAGCGACCCGGCCGTCCGGTGAGACGGCGTGGGTGGCGTACGGGTCGGGCACCGCGGCCACGCCGGGGACGGCGGCGATCCGGGCGACCGTCTCGCTGACCGCCCTGCCCGCCTCGGGCGTGGTGGCGCCGCCGGGCGCGGGGGCCGCGAAGACGACCTGGGCGGAGCCGTGGCCCTGCTCCGGGAAGGTGTCCTTGATCCGGTCCAGGGTGGTCTGCGCCTCGGTGCCCGGCACCTTGAACTCGTCGCTGGTCTTGCCGGCGAAGGCACCCGCGGCCCCGCCGATCGCGATCAGCACGGCGATCCAGACCGCCAGCACCGCCCGCCGTCTCCGGAAGCAGTAGCGGCCCAGTCGGTAGAGGTACGTGGCCATGGGTGACCCCTCGGTCAGATCGTCGGACAGGCAGGTGCCTGAACAGGTCGCGGTCCACCGTACGCGTAACCTTGTCAGGCGACAAAGTTGGTCGACAGTATCGAGCGACAGAATCTCTCGACGCAGTTGTCCGACCATGGCGATACCCTGGCTGGATGGCTCATGTCCCCGCCTCCGAACGCCGACCGCAACTGGTCCAGGCCGCCCTCGACCTGATGACCCGGGAGGGGGTCGCCGCCGGCAGCACCCGGGCGATCGCGGCCGAGCTGGGCGTGGCGCAGGCGACGGTGCACTACACCTTCGGCACCAAGAAGGACCTCTACCGGGCCGTCGTCGAGCAGCTGACCGCCGAGTTCATCGGCCACGTCCGCGCCGCCTACCCGGGCGACGGCTCCTTCGGCGAGCAGGTCGCCACACTGGTCCACGCGCTCTGGGAGAGCTCGACCGGCACGGACGGGCGCTGCCTGCTGCTGAGCGAGTTCGCGGCGCTGGCGATGCGCGACCCGGACCTCCAGGAGATCATGCGGGCGCTCCAGCACGGGATCGAGCGCACCGCGGCGGAGATGCTCACCACCCTCGCCGAGGCGCACGGCCTCGAACTGGCCGCGCCCGCCGAGGAGATCGCCGTCCACTTCCTCACCGGCTTCGACGGCCTCACCGACCGCTACCTGGCCCTGCGCGCGCCCGGCGAGCAGCCCGACCACGGCACCCTGCGGGCCCTGGACCTGCTGGTGGCCACCACGGTCGGACTCTGCCTCGGCGCCCCGGCGAAGCCGTAACCGCGTAAGGCCGCAGGCCGCTAGGAGGCGATCCGGACCGGGAGTTCGGCCAGCACCTCGCGCAGCGCGGCCGCGAAGCGCTCGTACTCGGCGCTGCGGGCCGAGCCCGGGCGGGTGGCCAGCCCGATCCGGCGGCCGGGGGTCGGGGCGGCGAAGCGGACGGCGGCCAGCCGGTCGGTGCGGCCGGCCTCGACGTCCAGCGCGGTGGCGGGCAGCAGCGTCACCCCGAGGCCGCCGGCGACCAGCTGGACCAGGGTGGACAGGCCGGCCGCGCGGGTGGTGGAGCCCCCGGGATCGGCGCCGACCTCACGGCAGATGTCGAGGGCCTGGTCGCGCAGGCAGTGGCCCTCCTCCAGCAGCAGCACGTCCAGGTCGAGCAGCACGTCGCGCGGGACGTCGATCCGCCCGGCGAGCGGGTGGTCTGGCGGGGTGACCAGGACGAAGTCCTCGTCGAACAGCGGGATGTCGCGGGTCGGCGAGGTGCCGCCGGCCGGGAGCGCGAGCAGCAGGACGTCCAGCCGCCCGGCGGCCAGCCCCTCCAGCAGCGCGGGGGTGCGCTCCTCGTGGACGTGCAGTTCCAGCTCCGGGAAGCGGTCGCGGACCAGCCGCAGCACAGTGGGTAGCAGGTAGGGCGCGACGGTCGGGATGACGCCGAGGTGCAGCGGCCCGGTGAACGGGCGGCGGGCGGCCTCGACCTCCTCGGTGAGGGCTTGCAGCGAGGCGAGCACCCGGCGCGCGTGCTCGCGCACGCGCTCACCCAGAGGGGTGATAATCACCCTGCGCGTCGTACGCTCGACCAGCTGCGCGCCCAGCGACTCCTCCAGTGCCGCGACCGCCCCGGACAGCGCCGGCTGGCTGGTCCCGGTGGCGGCGGCGGCCTCCCGGAAGTGCCGGTGCTCGGCGACCGCGAGGAAGGCCTTGAGCTGGGCGACGGTCGGCGCCCGGGGGCTGCGGACTGTGGCGCTCGCCACAGCGGCCTCGGGTTTGGCGGCGACACCCCTGCGGGGGCGGGGCCGCGACGTGGGCGGTTCGGTACTGATAGCCATCTCCGATCAGACACATCAAGTGTAGCTATTTCCCTGATCAGTCCACGATGTGGAACCGTAGGACGTGTCCGGAATCCGGACAAAACTCCCCTCAGTCTCACTTCAGGAGAAGCGAACGTGCTCACGATCGGTGACAAGTTCCCCGAGTTCGAACTCAACGCCTGCGTCGACCTGGACGCCGCGAACGCCTTCGCCGAGATCAACCACAAGTCCTACGAGGGCAAGTGGAAGATCGTCTTCTTCTGGCCGATGGACTTCACCTTCGTCTGCCCGACCGAGATCGCCGCGTTCGGCAAGCTGAACGACGAGTTCGCGGACCGCGACGCCCAGATCCTCGGCGTCTCCGGCGACTCCGAGTTCGTGCACCACGCCTGGCGCAAGGACCACAAGGACCTGCGCGACCTGCCCTTCCCGATGCTGGCCGACGTCAAGCACGACCTGATGCGCGCCTGCGGCGTCGAGGGCGCCGACGGCACCGCCCAGCGCGCGGTGTTCATCGTCGACCCGAACAACGAGATCCAGTTCGTCATGGTGACCGCCGGCTCCGTCGGCCGTAACCCCAAGGAGGTCCTGCGGGTGCTGGACGCCCTGCAGACCGACGAGCTGTGCCCGTGCAACTGGACCAAGGGCGAGGACACCCTCGACGCCCAGGCCCTGCTGGCGGGCTGACCCATGGCCCTCGACGACCTGAAGGCCGCCCTCCCGGACTACGCCAAGGACCTCAAGCTCAACCTGGGCTCGGTCATCGGCAACTCCGACCTCCCCGCCCAGCAGCTCTGGGGCACCGTGCTGTCCTGCGCGATGGCCACCCGCAGCGCCGCCGTGCTGCGTGAGCTGGAGCCCGAGGCCAAGGCCAACCTCTCCCCGGAGGCGTACACCGCCGCCAAGGGCGCGGCCGCGATCATGGGGATGAACAACGTCTACTACCGGACGCTGCACCTGCTCTCCGACAAGGAGTACAGCACGATGCGGGCCGGTCTGCGGATGAACATCATCGGCACCCCGGGCGTCGAGAAGGTCGACTTCGAGCTCTGGTGCTTCGCCGTCTCGGCCATCAACGGCTGCGGCCAGTGCCTCGACTCGCACGAGGCCGTGCTGCGCAAGGCCGGTGTCGAGCGCGAGGTCGTCCAGGCCTCGATGAAGATCGCCGCCGTCCTCCAGGCCGTGGCGGGCGTCCTCGACTCCGAGGCCGCCCTCGCCGCCGCCGGCGCCTGACGGACCCCGCACCAACGCCGACGGGCCCTCCCGGACACCACGTCCGGGAGGGCCCGTCGGCGTTGTGCTTCGGACTCAGCCGTCCGCGGCCGGGGCGGCGGAGGTACGGCCCGCGGCCTCGCGGGCGGCCTCCATGGCGGTGAAGACGGCCTGGCCGGCCTCGTTGCGGCGGCGCAGGTGGGTGATCACGGTGTTGGTGACGGCGATCAGCGGGACGGCCACCACCGCACCGCCGATGCCGCCGATGATGCCGCCGGCCGCGACGCCGAGGACGACGCCCAGCGGGTGCACCCGGACGGCCCGGCCGAGGATCAGCGGCTGCAGGATGTGGCTCTCTATCTGCATCACCGCGACCAGCACGATCAGCACCATCAGCGCCGTCCACGGCCCCTCGGTGACCAGGGCGATCAGCATCGCGACCGTGCCGGTGACGAGTGCGCCGACCAGCGGGACGAAGGCGCCCAGGAAGATGATCACGGCCAGCGGCATCGCCATCGGCACGCCCAGCAGGTCGATGCCGATGCCGATGCAGACCGCGTCGATGAAGGCCACGCAGACGGTGCCGCGCACGTACGCGGTGAGCGTCGCCCAGGCCTTCGGGCCGGCGCCGGCCATGGCGAAGCGGGAGTGCCGGGGCAGTCCGCGCAGCGCCCAGTTCCAGATCCGCGCGCCGTCGTAGAGGAAGAAGAAGGTGGTGAAGAAGGCCAGCGCCACGGCGGTCAGCACCTCGACGGCGATCTGCGCGCCGGTCAGGCTGGCCGAGGTGATCTGGTCGGTGTTGGTGGTGATCGCCTTGCCGATCTGGTCGGCGTAGTCGTTGATCTGCTGCTGGGTCAGGTGCAGCGGCCCGGTGCTCAGCCAGTCGCGCAGCTGGTCGACGCCGTCCTTCACCTTGCTGGTGACCGTCGACAGGTTGGTGGACACCTGCCAGACCACGAACCAGCCGACCAGCCCGATTCCGGCCAGACCGCTCAGGAACACCCCGCCCGCCGCCAGCGAGCGCGGCACCCCGTGCCGGCGCAGCCAGGAGACCGTCGGCTCCAGCAGCGCGGAGATCAGCAGCGAGGCCAGCACCGCGAAGGCGACCAGCCGCAGCATGTCGACGATGTAGAAGACGACGTAGAGCGCGCCGCCGAGCAGCAGCAGCCGCCAGGTCGACTCGGCGGCCACCCGCAGCCCCCAGGGCACGGCCTCGGCCGGGGTGGCGGGCCGGCCGGGGTGGTACTCCCGCGCCAGGCCGGGCGGTGCCACCGGCGAGGGGGCCGCCGGGGCGGCGGCCGGCACCGCGGCGGGTTCGACCCGCGGGGCCGGCACCGGATCGGGCGCCTCGGCCAGTGCGGGGACGGCGAGCTCGTGCGGATCGGCCGCCATCGCGGCGCGCCGGCGCCGTTCGATCACGGCGGCCGCGCTCGCCACCACGGCCATGCCCTTGGCCACGGCCTTGAAGGCCTTTCCGCCCCGCGCCATCCTCGCTACCACCGCTCCCCTGCTGAGCCGCCGTGCCCGGCGGTACGCCGTGGGTCCCGCCACGGCCGTCAGGGATGACGCTACCCGGCGGCGGCCCGGCCAGTCCGGCCCCCGCCGGGTTCGGCTCGAACAACCTCGCCATCAAACCGGGGCAAAACGCCAGGTTTCAGATGGTTTCGGACCGAGATCGCTGGGGAGGAGTCGGGACGAGGCCCCCAGGGGAGAGCGAGGCCTCGGGCCACGGACCAACTGTCGGCGGACCGGCCGGCGCGGGAAGCAACCAGGACCCCTTCCCGCGCCCCGCGTCCGCACCGGGCCCGCACCGCCCGCAGGCGCACTGGTCAGCGCAGCCCGGGCGGCGCGGCCCGACCCGGCTCCCGGTGGGCGGGAACGCGACGGCCCCCGGTCGCTCGTCGGGCGAGACGAGCGGCCGGGGGCCGTACGGGAGTCCACCGCCGGACGGTGGCGGCTCCTAGTACCAGTTGTGGGACTGCCAGAACGACCAGGCGCCACAGGGGCTGCCGTAGCGGCTGTTCATGTAGCCCAGGCCCCACTTGATCTGGGTGGCCGGGTTGGTGCGCCAGTCGGCACCGGCCGAGGCCATCTTGGTGCCGGGCAGCGCCTGGACCAGGCCGTACGCGCCGGAGCTCCGGTTGGTCGCGGTGTAGTCCCAGCCGCTCTCGCGCTTCACGATCTGGCTGAAGCACTGGAACTGGGTGTCGTCACCGACGACCTGCCGGGCGATGTCCTGGACGGATCCGGGGCTGGTCGAGACCGGCGGGGCGCTGTTGTCGGTGGCGGCCATCGCCGAACGCGCCTTGGAACGGTTGGCAGCGGCCTCGTCGGCCTTGCGCTTGTCCTCGGCGGCCTTGGCAGCCTTGTCCGCGTCGGCCTTGGCCTGGGCATCGGCCTTCGCCTGGGCGTCCGCGGCGGCCTTCTGGCGCGCGGCCTCCTCGGCGGCCTTCTGCTCGGCGGCGGCCTTGGCCGCGGCGTCGGCGGAGGCCTGCTGGGCGGATGCCTGCTGGCCGATGTTGTCACTGATGGTCTGCGCCTGGGCGCCAGAGGGGACTTCGGCAAGCAGGGTCGCGCCCGCGACGTCGACCGTCTGCGTCGTCTTGCCCTCGCTGCCCGAGGCCACACCCACGACGGCACCGACAGCGGTGACGGCGGTGGCGGAGGCCACAGCGACTCCCCGGACCGAGATCCGAGTCACATGGATTCCTTCCAGCATCGCCCACGCGTGACCGTGCGGGCGCAACATGCCCCTTGGCACTGACCTCCGCAGGTGCTCTGGTCACGGGAGGTGCTGGCCCGGCGTCCGGCCGAGGTGAGGCGACCGGGCGTTGGAATCGGGCGGCGTACGGCTCATCGGTCTTCAATTGTGCGTCCACCGACCGGAGTTGGTGGACCATCCGGGGCCGGACTCGTGGAGTCCGGAAGCCCTGCCACGCCGTACGCGGGGCCTGACAGAACCCTCACCATGCCGCACCGGACGCTGTCGACGCAATTCCCGTTCGCGTGGCGCACATCACATTCACCGCACGGGAGTTCTTCGGACGGAAAGCACTCGATGTGATGAAAGGGATGAGGGCCCGCCCCGTCAGGAGCGGGCCCCGCATCAAGAGTTGACCGTATTGTCCGACTATGTCCTGGTCAGGGACGGATCACGGGTGGATGTCCTCCAGCATCTCCGTGACCAGCGCCGCGATCGGCGAACGCTCCGAGCGGGTGAGCGTGATGTGCGCGAAGAGCGGATGCCCCTTCAGCTTCTCCACCACCGCCACCACGCCGTCGTACCGGCCCACCCGGAGGTTGTCGCGCTGCGCCACGTCGTGGGTGAGCACCACCCGCGAACCCTGGCCGATCCGGGACAGCACCGTCAGCAGGACGTTCCGCTCCAGCGACTGGGCCTCGTCCACGATCACGAAGGCGTCGTGCAGCGAACGACCCCGGATGTGGGTCAGCGGCAGCACCTCCAGCATCCCGCGGGAGATCACCTCCTCGATCACGTCCGGGGTGGTGACGGCGGAGAGGGTGTCGAAGACCGCCTGCGCCCAGGGGCTCATCTTCTCCGTCTCTGAGCCCGGCAGGTAGCCGAGCTCCTGCCCGCCGACCGCGTACAGCGGCCGGAAGACCATCACCTTGCGGTGCTGCCCCCGCTCCAGCACCGCCTCCAGCCCCGCGCACAGCGCCAGCGCGGACTTGCCGGTGCCCGCCCGGCCGCCCATCGAGACGATGCCGACGTCCGGATCGAGCAGCAGGTCCAGCGCCACCCGCTGCTCGGCGCTGCGCCCGCGCAGCCCGAACGCCTCGCGCTCGCCGCGCACCAGCCGGACCCGGCCGTCGCCGGTCACCCGGCCGAGCGCCCGGCCGCGCTCCGAGGTGAGCACCAGACCGGTGTGCACCGGCAGCTCGTCCGCCCCCTCGACGTCCACCGCGGCGTCGTGGCCGGCCGCGAACAGCGCGTCCACCTGCTCCGCCGGGACGTGCAGCTCGGACATCCCCGTCCAGCCGGAGGTGATGGCGAGCTCGGCCCGGTACTCCTCGGCGAGCAGGCCCACCGAGCTGGCCTTGATCCGCAGCGGCAGGTCCTTGGAGACGACCGTGACGTCGTACCCCTCGGCCTGGAGGTTGCGGGCGACCGCGAGGATCCGCGAGTCCGCCTCGCCGCCGCCGACCCGGTAGCCGGCCGGCAGTATCGACAGGTCGGAGTGGTTGAGCTCGACCCTGATGGTGCCGCCGAGCTCGCCGACCGGGATCGGCTCGTCGAGCCGGCCGTGGCGGATGCGGTAGTCGTCGAGCAGTCGCAGCGCCTGGCGGGCGAAGTAGCCCAGCTCCGGGTGGTGCCGCTTGGCCTCCAGCTCGGTGACGACCACCACCGGCAGGACGACCTCGTGCTCCTCGAAGCGGGTCATGGCGAGCGGGTCCGCCAGGAGCACGCTGGTGTCGAGAACGTACGTGCGCCGGTCTGGCGTCCGGCGGCTCTTGGAACTGACCACTAGGCCTCCAGAGCGGATGACCCTGCGTCATCCGCGGCAAGCCGGCCCCCGCTGCCCCGGTGGCCTCGGGACCGGACTGCCTGGAGTATTCCCAGGCGAGGGGCGGTGCATTCGCGCCCCCGGCGAACTGACGGATCATTGCCGGTGAACGTTTGGCCTCACCAGGGCTCCGGGTAGGCCAGCCCTACGGCGGTCACTTCACCCGTTCAGAGGCCCAGTCGCCGGTTGCGCTGCTCGAACGCCCGCAGCGCCCGCAGGAAGTCGACCTTGCGGAAGGCCGGCCAGTACGCCTCGCAGAAGTAGAACTCGCTGTGCGCGCTCTGCCAGAGCAGGAAACCGGACAGGCGCTGCTCGCCCGAGGTGCGGATGATCAGGTCCGGGTCGGGCTGGTTGCGGGTGTAGAGGTGCTCGGCGATGTGCTCGACGTCGAGGATCTCGGCCAGTTCCTCGATCGAGGTGCCGCGCCCGGCGTGCTCCTGGAGCAGCGAGCGGACGGCGTCGGCGATCTCGTGCCGGCCCCCGTAGCCGACCGCGACGTTGACCGTGATGCCGTCGATGTCGGCGGTCTCCTCGGCGGCCCGCTTGAGCACGTCGGCGGTGTGCTGCGGGAGCAGGTCCAGCGCGCCGACCGGGTGGACCTTCCAGCGGCGGGCGGCGGCCAGCCCGGTGACGGCGTCCTCGATGATGCCCAGCAGCGGGACGAGCTCGTCGGCGGGGCGGTCGAGGTTGTCGGTGGAGAGCATCCAGAGGGTGACGACCTTGACGTGGGTCTCGTCGCACCAGCCGAGGAACTCGCTGATCTTGTCGGCGCCGCGCTGGTGGCCGTACACGGTGGTGCCCCCGGCGGCCTTCGCCCAGCGGCGGTTGCCGTCCAGGATCACGCCGATGTGGTGCGGGGTGCGGGCGAGGTGGACCTCGACCCGACGGCCGTAGAGCCCGTACATCCCGCCCAGCAGGGTACGCAGACCCGGCGTCCGTTCGGCGACATCGCGCAGACCCATGATTCCCGGCCCCTCCGTGCTCGTTCAGCTGGTGCGTCAACGCCCCGGCGCAGCCTACTCCGGCGGGCAGGCACACGGTAAAGCCGCAGGTAGCGGTCTGGTCACGGTCCTGTACGGAGTCCGTCCCGGCAGGCGTGTCGCGGGCCTTCCCCGGCGGTTCCGACGGCGGACACGGAACGGTCTCCGAATCCTTAAAGAATCCGTAAGCCGACTGTCCAATGCTTGACGACCGGCAATGGTCTAGTCCAGCTTTTGATCCAAGGCGGAACGAACCCCACGGTCCCGCCCCACCCCCACGCACCACCGTGCACCACCATGCACCACCGCGGTCGCCCACCCCCACGTACGACGACCCCACGCACCACGACGGACCTCCCCTCCCCCACACGCGGCCGCCGCGCCCCCCACCGCGGCGGCCGCTCCCTCCCCAGGAGCGTCACCCCATGGCCCGTACGCTGAACCAGCCCGCGCACAAGCGCCGGCGCAGCCCCCTCCCGGCCGTCGCGGCCGGCGCCACCGCCCTCGCCCTGGCCGGCGGCGGCCTGGCCCTCTTCGCCGGCGGCGCCAGCGCGGCCGTCGGCAACCTGGTCACCAACGGCGGCTTCGACAGCGGGCTGGGCGGCTGGAACTGCGCCGGCGCGGCGACCACCGTCTCCTCCCCGGTCCACTCCGGCACCGGCGCGCTGCAGGCCACCCCGGGCGCCGGCGACACCGCCGAGTGCACCCAGACCATCAGCGTGCTGCCCAACACCAGCTACACGCTGAGCGCCTGGGTCCAGGGCCCGTACGTCTACCTCGGCGCGCGCGGCACCGGCGGCACCGACCCGTCCAGCTGGTCGAACCAGAACAGCTGGAACCAGCTGTCCTCCACCTTCACCACCGGCGCGAACGCCACCAGCGTCACCGTCTACCTGCACGGCTGGTACGGCCAGAGCGCCTACCTCGCCGACGACGTGAGCCTGATCGGCCCCGGCGGCCCGTCCACCCCGAGCCCGACCGCCACCGCCACCCCGTCGCCGACCGCCACGCCCACCGCGACCTCCTCCCCCACCGCGACCGGCACGCCGACGGCCACCGCCACCCCGACCGCGACGCCCACCCAGACCGCCACGCCGACCCCCACGGCCACCGCGACCTCCACCACCCCGCCCGCCACCGGCCTGCCCGCGCACGCCGTCACCGGCTACTGGCAGAACTTCGACAACGGCTCGACCCCGCAGCGCCTCGGCGACGTGCAGAGCGCCTACGACATCATCGCGGTGTCCTTCGCCGACTCCGTGCCCACCCAGACCGGCGCGATCAGCTTCACCCTCGACCCCGGCCTGTCCAAGGCCCTCGGCGGCTACAGCGACGCGCAGTTCCGCGCCGACATCAAGGCCAAGCAGGCGGCCGGCAAGAAGGTCGTCCTCTCCATCGGCGGCCAGAACGGCGCGATCACCGTCGGCGACGCCACCGCCGGCAACAACTTCGCCAACAGCGCCTACGCGATCATCAAGGACTACGGCTTCGACGGCATCGACGTCGACCTGGAGAACGGCGTCCAGGCCGGCCCGCTCGGCAACGCGCTGCACACCCTCCAGGCCAAGGTCGGCCCCGGCTTCATCCTGACCATGGCGCCCGAGACGATCGGGATGTACAGCACCGCCGGCGCCTACTTCCAGCTGGCGCTGAACACCAAGGACATCCTCACCGTCGTCAACACCCAGTTCTACAACTCGGGCGGCATGAACGGCTGCGACGGCAAGGTCTACAACCAGGGCACCATCGACTTCATCACCTCGCAGGTCTGCACCCACATCCAGGGCGGCCTGCGGCCCGACCAGGTCGGCATCGGCGTCCCCGCCTCCGCCAAGGCGGCCGGCGGCGGCTACGTCTCGCCGACCGTGGTGAACAACGCGCTGGACTGCCTGGCCACCGGCAACAACTGCGGCAGCTTCGTCCCGCCGGCCAAGTGGCCGACCATCCGCGGCGCGATGACCTGGTCCACCAACTGGGACGCCAACAACGGCAACGCGTTCTCCAACGCGGTCGGCCCGTTCGTCCACAAGATGCCGTAACCCCCCACCGCCAATCCCCCACCGGCGCGCCGCTCCTTGAGGGTGGGGCCCGCGCGCCGGCGGCGGGGCCCGCCGTACCCGACCCGGTACGGCGGGCCCTCCCGCGTCCGGGCCGGTCCGGGCGCCACCGGGCCCGGACGCTACCGGGCCAGCACCGCCAGCAGCGCGCCGAGCAGCAGGAACGGTCCGACCGGGAGGTCGAGCCCGCGCACCGGGCGCCGACGGGCCAGCGCGACGGCGGCCCGCAGGATCGCCCAGAGCCCGGCGAGCACCACCGCGGCGAACAGCCCGCCGACCGCCACCGGCCAGCCGTACCAGCCGAGCAGCCCGCCCAGCGCGAACCCCAGCGGGGAGTCACCCGGGCCCAACGCGCCGATCCAGACCGCCAGTTCGAGCAGCGCCCCGACCGCGAGGGCCACCAGCAGGCAGCGCAGCAGCACCCCCGGGCGCCCCGCCACCAGCGCCGCCACCGACAGCAGGGCGGCCACCCCGCCGGCCAGCGGCAGGGTCAGCCGGTACGGCAGCCGGCGCACCCTGGCGTCGACGAAGCCGAGCACCACGCCGAGCCCGGCCGCCCAGCCCAGCGCCGCGGCCGACGGCCCGTCCGCCGCGTACGCCAGCCCGGCGGCGACCACGGCCGCCACCAGCTCCACCGACCAGGCCCCCGCGCCCAACCGCTCCCGGCAGCCCGGACAGCGCCCGGTGGGCGGCAGCAGCCGCACCTCGCGCCCGCACAACGGGCAGGCACCGCACCAGGGTTCGCCCTCCGGCACGGCGAACCGGGCGACCAGCCCGCGTAGCAGCGGAGCCACCAGAAATCCGGCCAGCACCGCACCGACTGCGGCTACCATCACCGGCGCACCCCCTTTTCGATCAACGCCCGCACGTCCGTGCGGCACCCGGGGACCGGGCGGGGCGCACCGACCACATCATCCAACGGGGGAACGACCATGACGAAGACCCAGTCCATCCGGAGAATCGCGGCCGGCCTGCCGGCGGCGGCGCTCGTCCTGGCGCTGTCGGCCTGCGGGCCGGACAACGCCGACCCGGCGGCCGCCCCGACCGCGCCGCCCACCGGCGCCGCCAGCGCATCCGGCGCCGCCACGGCTCCCGGCGCCCCGACCGGCGCCGCGGCCCCCACCACCCCGGGCGCCCCGGCGGCCCCGACCACCCCGGCCGGACCGCAGCCGTCCGTCACCGCCGGCGGCAACAACGTCACCCAGGTCAGCTACGACCGCCCGCTGCCGCTCGGCAGCGCCGGCCGCTACGTCGGCAAGAGCTCGGTGGTGGACGCCGCCGCGGTCTCGATCGTCAAGGGCACCGCCGCGGAGATCGCCCCGTTCAACCTCCCGTCGACGACCACCAGCGGCAAGACGCCGTACTACGTCACCGTCTCCTTCACCAACCGCACCGGCGCCCCGCTGGCCGAGGACGCCTACATGATGCGGGTCTGGGTGAAGCCCAAGGACCACTCGGCGGGCGCGCTGCCGGCCGCGACCCTGCAGAAGGCGATCCCGCAGTGCGACACCCGGTCGCTGGTCACGCTCGCGGACGGGCAGTCCGTCAAGCTGTGTGCCGTCTATCTCGTCCCGAACGAGGCCCCGCCCAGCTTCCTCACGTACGGGAACATCCTGGACACCGCGCCCCTGGTTTGGAAGGTCGGCTGACACCCCCGCCTGCCGATCCAAGGAGGCCGCTCCGGGCGGTCCGGTGCGCGTCCCGGGACGCGCACCGGAGTGCCCGGAGGTGCCCCTAAAGTAGGCAGGCATGCAGGTCATCCAGTCCAGCAAGCTCGCCAATGTCTGCTACGACATCCGCGGCCCGGTCCTCGACGAGGCGATGCGGCTGGAGGAACAGGGCCACCGCATCCTCAAGCTCAACACCGGCAACCCCGCCGTCTTCGGCTTCGAGGCGCCGCCGGAGATCCTCCAGGACATCCTGCGCAACCTCTCGACCGCGCACGGGTACGGCGACTCCAAGGGCCTGCTCGCCGCCCGCCGCGCCGTGGTCATGCACTACGAGGACCGCGGCCTGCACGGGCTGAGCGTCGAGGACGTCTTCCTCGGCAACGGCGTCTCCGAGCTGATCCAGCTGGCCATGACCGCCCTGCTGGACGACGGCGACGAGGTACTCGTCCCGGCGCCCGACTACCCGCTGTGGACGGCCTCGGTCTCGCTGGCCGGCGGCACCGCGGTGCACTACCGCTGCGACGAGCAGGCCGAGTGGTACCCGGACCTCGCCGACATCGAGGCCAAGGTCACCGACCGGACCCGGGCCATCGTGGTGATCAACCCGAACAACCCGACCGGCGCGGTCTACCCGCGCGAGGTGCTGGAGGGCATCGTCGAGATCGCCCGCCGGCACCGGCTGGTGGTCTACGCGGACGAGATCTACGACAAGATCCTCTACGACGACGCCGAGCACATCCCGCTGGCCACCCTGGCGCCCGACCTCTTCTGCGTCACCTTCAACGGCCTGTCCAAGGCGTACCGGGTCGCGGGCTTCCGCTCCGGCTGGATGGTGCTCTCCGGCGACCGGCAGCGGGCCCACAGCTACATCGAGGGCCTGGCCGTGCTGGCCTCGATGCGGCTGTGCGCCAACATGCCCGCCCAGCACGCGGTGGCCGCCGCGCTCGGCGGCCGGCAGTCGATCCGCGACCTGGTGCTGCCCGGCGGGCGGCTGCTCGCCTCGCGCGACGCGGCGTACCGGCTGCTCAACGAGATCCCGGGGGTCAGCTGCGTCAAGCCCAAGGGCGCGCTGTACGCGTTCCCGCGGCTGGACCCGAAGGTCTACAAGATCAAGGACGACGCCCAGATGGTGCTGGACCTGCTGCGCTCCCAGCGCATCCTGCTGGTCCAGGGCACCGGCTTCAACTGGCCCGAGCCGGACCACTTCCGGCTGGTCACGCTGCCCCGGGCGGAGGAGATCACCGACGCGGTGACCCGGATCGGCGACTTCCTGAGCGGCTACACCCAGCCGTAGCGCCGGAACAGCTGCACGCAGCCGCAACCGCAGCCGCGACCCCCGCGCCCGGCGCGCGGGGAAAAGCACTACGGCCGGAGTCCCGGCCCGGGCGGTCTCCTTGGTCGGGGAAAGACCGTCCGGGGGAACTCCGGCCGTCCTGTCACTCGGCGGGCGCGCGGTTCGTGCCGCGCGACCGCCTCTCGCTCTGCTGAGGCTCAGGCTCAGCCGAGACGCGCGACGAGGCTCCGGTACTCGTCCCACAGCTCCTTCGGGGTGTGGTCGCCGAACAGCTCCAGGTGGGCCGGCACCAGCGCGGCCTCCTGGCGCCAGATGTCGGCGTCCACGGTGAAGAGCAGGTCGAGGTCCTCCTTGGACAGCTTCAGGTCGCCGAGGTCGAAGCCGTCGACGGTCGGCAGCACGCCGATCGGGGTCTCGACGCCCTCGCCGGTGCCCTCCAGGCGCTCGACGATCCACTTGAGGACGCGGCTGTTCTCGCCGTAGCCCGGCCAGACGAACGCGCCCTCGGCGTTCTTGCGGAACCAGTTGACGTAGTAGATCTTCGGCAGCTTCGCGGCGTCCGCCTGGGCGCCGACCTTCAGCCAGTGGGCGAAGTAGTCGCCCATGTTGTAGCCGCAGAACGGCAGCATCGCGAACGGGTCGCGGCGCAGCTCGCCGACGGTGCCCTCGGCGGCGGCGGTCTTCTCGGACGCGATGTTGGCGCCGAGGAAGACGCCGTGCTGCCAGGTGAAGGACTCGGTCACCAGCGGGACGGCGGTGGCGCGGCGGCCGCCGAACAGGATCGCCGAGATCGGCACGCCCGACTGGTCCTCCCACTCGGGGGCGATGGTCGGGCACTGCGCGGCCGGGACGGCGAAGCGGGCGTTCGGGTGGGCGGCCGGGGTGCCGGACTCGGGGGTCCAGTCGTTGCCGCGCCAGTCGGTGAGGTGCGCCGGGGGCTCCTCGGTCAGGCCCTCCCACCACACGTCGCCGTCGTCGGTCAGCGCGACGTTGGTGAAGACCGTGTTGCCCCACAGGGTGTCGATGGCGTTGGCGTTGGTGTCCACGCCGGTGCCGGGGGCGACGCCGAAGAAACCGGCCTCGGGGTTGATCGCGTAGAGCTGGCCGTCGGCGCCGAAGCGCATCCAGGCGATGTCGTCGCCGATCGTCTCGACCTTCCAGCCCGGGACGGTCGGCTGGAGCATGGCCAGGTTGGTCTTGCCGCAGGCCGACGGGAAGGCGGCGGCGACGTACTTGACCTCGCCGGACGGCGGGGTGAGCTTCAGGATCAGCATGTGCTCGGCCAGCCAGCCCTCGTCACGGGCCATGGTCGAGGCGATGCGCAGCGCGTAGCACTTCTTGCCGAGCAGCGCGTTGCCGCCGTAGCCGGAGCCGAAGGACCAGATCTCCCTGGTCTCCGGGAAGTGCGAGATGTACTTGGTGCTGTTGCACGGCCACGGCACGTCCGCCTGGCCCTCGGCCAGCGGGGCGCCGACGGTGTGCACGGCCTTGACGAAGTCGCCGTCCTCGCCGAGCTGGTCCAGCACCGCCTTGCCCATGCGGGTCATCACGCGCATCGACACGGCGACGTAGGCGGAGTCGGTGATCTCGACGCCGTACGCGGCCAGCGGGGAACCGACCGGGCCCATCGAGAAGGGCACGACGTACATCGTGCGGCCCTTCATCGCGCCGCGGAACAGTCCCTTCTCGCCCTGGAAGACCTCCCGCATCTCGGCCGGGGCCTTCCAGTTGTTGGTCGGACCGGCGTCCTTCTCCTGCTCGGAGCAGATGTAGGTGCGGTCCTCCACGCGCGCCACGTCCGTCGGGTCCGAGGCGGCGTAGTAGGAGTTGGGGCGCTTTTCCTCGTTGAGCTTCTTGAAGGTGCCCTGAGCCACCAGCAGGTCCGCGAGGCGCTGGTACTCCTCGTCGGAGCCGTCGCACCACTCGACGCGGTCCGGCTGGGTGAGCTCGGCGATCTCGTTCACCCACGCGAGCAGGCGCTGGTGGCGGGTGGGCGCGGAGGCGCTGAGAGCAGAGATCTCGTACGACACGATCGCTCCGTTTCACACCATCTCGGCGAGGAGGTGGCGTAGCGGGGGTCTGAGGGTGCTTGCAGCGTAGCTCCGGCTTCGACGCCAAACTGAGGCACAGCGTCGAAATTGACTCATCTTTTACTACAGTAAGTACGATTACCGGCCAGTAATAGGTCGCCCACATCCCGGCCCGGACACCCTCGCGGACACCTCGAACACTCCAAAACGTCCAAGAGTGATGATCGCCACTTTCCTACGCGTCAGTAACCTACGGCCCCGTAGGTAGCGGGTAGCATGCTGCGCATGACTGCTGAGCTCGTCGAGAGCACGGAGAACGAGGGCGCGGAGAACGAGGCCTCGGGACGCAAGCCGAAGTGGCGCGGCTGGCTGCACGCCGGGATGTTCCCCGCCACCGTCGCCGCCGGGATCGTGCTGATCTGCCTGGCCGACTCCACCCCCGCCAAGATCGCCTGCGCGATCTACTCGATCAGCGCCTGGCTGCTGTTCGGGGTCAGCGCGGTCTACCACCGCTTCGACTGGGGCCCGCGCGGGGACGCCGTGCTGCGGCGGCTGGACCACGCGAACATCTTCCTGATCATCGCGGGCACCTACACGCCGTTCACGATCCTGCTGCTCAAGGGCGCCGACCAGCAGGTGCTGCTCTGGGTGGCCTGGGGCGGCGCGCTGGCCGGAATAGCGTTCCGGGTGTTCTGGGTCGGCGCGCCGCGCTGGCTGTACACGCCGGTGTACATCGCGCTCGGCTGGGCCGCCGCTTTCTTCCTGCCGGACTTCCTGCACGCCGGCGGCGTCGCCGTCCTGGTGCTGATGATCGTCGGCGGAGTGCTCTACAGCATCGGCGGCGTGGTGTACGGGCTCAAGCGGCCCAATCCGTCACCGCGCTGGTTCGGCTTCCACGAGGTGTTCCACGCCTTCACCCTGGGCGCGTTCATCGTGCAGTACGTCGGGGTCTCACTGGTGGCGTACAGCGCGGCCGGCTGAACCCGGCGCGCCACGGCGGGCGGCCGCGCGGTCCACGGACCGGGCGACCGCCCGTTCCGCTGTCCAGGGGCGCTCGTACGGCGCCCGGCCCTGCGGGCGGCGCGAGTACGGCGGGTGGTCCGCCGCGCCGGCCTCCGGCCACGGCTCCACCGCCGGCCCGGCGGTGCGGCCGCGCGCCTGCCGGGCGTCCAGCGCCTCGCGGGCCCGGCGGCAGCGCTCGCAGTGCGCGGCGTCCGGGGTGACGGCCGACGGCCGGTGCCCCCGCGGGGCGGCCGGCCGGTGGAGCGCCCGCCAACGGCGACCCACGTAGACCATGAGCAGCAGCACCTCGACCCCGGCGACGACCAGGACCAGCATCGCCCCGTTGATCAGATAGGCCGCGACCACGGCGAGCGCGGACGCCACCACCACCGCCGCACCCCACACCTGGGCGCTCGACTCCCTGCCGGCCATTCGACTCCCCTTTCCCGGCGCCGGGCTCGTGGTCGGCTCCGGCCGCCCCACCCCTTCTCCGCTCTCGGCACGCGTCAGTCAGCACTGACCGATTGCCACATGGTATCTACCGTCCGTCACCCGGAGCTGCCCCCGGGCGGCGAACGACAGATCAACGTTGCGTCAATTCCTTGTGCGGAAGCATTACTTCCAGGACACACCACGCAGCGCGCCCGCTCGGCTACAGGTTGACGCGCCGGGGCCGCACGCAGCACGGCGGGGCCCGGCTGTATCAGCCGGACCCCGCCGCATGTCTCGCATGGCGTACGTGTCGTGCACGTCGCACACGTCGCGCATGTCGCGCCCGAGAGGCCCTACCCCCGTCGGACACCCGCCCTGCGCCGCACGGCCGCACCCGCGCCCACGAGCGCGGTGACGCCCAGGGCCGCGGCCGCCGTCACGGCCGGCAGCGCCGAACCGCCGCCCGCCGCCCGCTCCCGGTCGGCCGCCAGCTGGTAGCCGCCGCCCTTGCCCTCCCGGTCGTACGCCGAGCCGGGCAGCTTGTCCCCGTACCGCTCGTGCACCAGCTTCTGGTACGCGGCCAGCGACACCCCGCCCGCGCCCACCGAGCGCCGGGCCTCGTCGTCCAGCGGCAGCACCCGGCCGTCGCGCAGCACGTACCAGGCGTTCACCTGCGGCTCGCGGAACGCCGTACCGCCCCCGCCGCCGGCCGCCTTCGCCGCGTAGTCGCTCTCGTCACCACCGGAGGCGATGTTGACCACCCGCCAGGAGTCGCCCTGCCGGACCGTCCACACCGAGGCCGTCTGCCCGTCCGCCGCGACCACCTTGCTCGCGGTGAACTCGGCCTTCGCCACCGGCGCACCCGGGGCGCCGGCCACGAAACCCGCGTCCAGGGTGTACACCGGCACGGTGTCGCCGGCCAGCCGCGGCGCGGCCGCGCTCGCCGCCTGCGCCTCCTGCGCCGCACCGATGGTCAGCTGCTGGGTCGGCGGGACGCCCTTGCGGGCGAAGAAGTGGCCCACCTTGTCGAGGACGGCCTGGTCCTGGACCACGCCACGAGCGTTCGCCAGGTCCGCGGCGGGCACCGGCACCGGGGCGCCGGCCGGCCCGTCCGCGTGCGCGGCCGGGGCCAGCGCCAGCCCGAGGCCGGCGGCGAGCAGGGCGGTGACGGCGGCCCGACGGGCCTTTCCGAGGTCAGTCATGGTCGCCCTCACGCGCCGATCCGGTACAGGGAGTGGGTCCACGAGAACGTGTTGTTGTTCACGTAGTAGTTGTAGTCCGCCCAGTTGTAGCGGTAGTTGGACGGCCACGGGTCGCCCCAGTACACCCAGTTGCTGCTGGTGTCGTAGCCGTAGACGACGTGCATGTGCCCACCGCCGGAACTCCACTGGATCCGGGTCTCGATCGGCCGGTTCGCGTCCACCTCGGCCTGCACGGTGCTGTAGCGCAGGTAGCCGGTGACGTACGAACCCGGGTTGATGCCGGCCCAGTCCAGCCCGTTCTGCACATCGGCCAGCGAAGCCTGGCTATTGGGGCAGCTGGAGTTGGCCGAACGGCCGAACGCGGCGTTGCAGAACTGGTTCTGGCTGTAGTTGTAGCCGAACCAGGTGGCGATGGTGTTCCCGCTCGCCGCCCAGCACCAGTTGGTCTGCTGTTGCTGCTGCATGGTGATGTTGAGCTTCTTGAACGTGCCGGCCAGATCGGCCGTGCTGCCGGGCGCGGCAGCCTGGCGAACCTGCGCCGGGGCGCGGTCCTGGACGGGAGCGAGGTCCTGGGCGGGGGCGGCGAGCGCCGGAGCGGCCGCCACTGCGGTCAGCGCCGGGCCCAGCACGCCGAGGGCGAGCAGCGAGACCGCGCGGCGCAGCCGTATCCGTGGAACTGGCATGGGGGAAATGCCTCCTTGCACAAGCGGAGCGAGGTGCTGTGTGGGGGCGCGGTCCGGATCGCGCCATGAGCATCCCGCCACCCTCGGAGGCCGGTCAACGACCCTAAGGACCACCACAGTTCAGGTGTGAACGACCGGTCACAGGTGTGAACGCCACCCCGAAAACCCCCGCGTGGCACACCAGGACCGGTGACAAACCGCCGCCCTGATGTGAATATTCACGGTCAAACACGGTCTGCCCGCACCCGTCCCCCAGGAGGCCGTCATCCACCGCACCGACCAGGCCGACCTCACCGCCGCCCTCCGCACCGGCCCCTTCCACCTCGCCCTGCGCACCGCCATCGCCACCCGCGGCCTCGCCCTCCACCGCGTCCGACGCCACCTCGCCCTGCGCGGCGTCCACGTCGGCCTCACCAGCCTCAGCTACTGGCAACAAGGCCGCCGCCGCCCCGAACGCCCCGAATCCCTCCGCGCCGTCGCCGCCCTCGAAGACGTCCTCGACCTCCCCGAACACTCCCTCACCCGCCTGCTCGGCCCCCGCCGCGCCGCCGACACCACCCCCGCCGGCCCACCCGTACGCCCCTACCGCGACCTCATCTCCCCCGCCACCGCCGTCGACGACCTGCTCGCCACCATCGCCGGCCCCCGCGACACCGGCCTGCACACCATCACCCACATCGAACGCATCCGCCTCGGCCCCGACCGCCAACTCGCCCGCCGCGACTCCCAACACGCCCTCCGCGCCCACCGCGACGGCATCGACCGCTACCTCGCCCTCTACCAGGGCGACCCCGGCAGCGACATCACCCGCGTCGGCGTCCGCGCCGAAGAGAACTGCCGCCCCGGCCGCATCCGCCGCGACCAGACCCACCACCTGCTCGTCGCCGAACTCCTCCTCGACCGCCGCCTACGCGCCGGCGACACCCACCTCCTCGGCTACGGCTTCGACGACACCCCCTCCCCCGACCCCAGCTGCGAATACGTCCGCGGCTTCAACTCCGGCGCCGGCCAGTACGTCCTCCAGATCACCTTCCACCCCGCCGCCCTCCCCGTCCGCTGCCACCGCTTCGCCCTCCACTCCCCGGGCGAAGCCCCCTACGAGACGGAGGAACTGACCCTGGACGGCCACCACTGCGTCCACCTGGTCGCAACGGCACTGCGGCCGTGCCTGCTGGGAATCAGGTGGGACTGGGAGTGACGGGGGCGACGTCAGTGCGACCAGTACGGGTCGTCGACCACATCGACCTTGGCGTCGAGCGATGTTCGGACGAGCGGGGGCACGGGCTTGTACTCATGGGCGGTCTGGTACAGCACCCCGATGGCCTCTGCCCTGAACGTCACCAGGTAGCTCGAGTCTTGCTGGGCCCTCGCGTAGAACGTCAGGAACGTCTCCCCACCCACGTCTCCCATACCCCGCAGGGCCTGAGTCTCATCGGCGGGGTCCGACCGATCGACCACCCGGCTCCCAAGTGCCTTCCAGGCTTGGGTCACCTGATCCATCAAGGTCGGCAGTTTTGCCCGCGAGACCGCGGTCCGCACGGTGACGATCTCGGTGACGGCCGAACCCATACTCCGCTCGCCGTCCCAGAGATCGTCCTCCCTCCGCACCTCGAACTCTGCCCCCGCATAGGTGAATGAAGGCGAAACTCCATCCATGGTGGCGCGCAGGGCATGGTCGATCCGGCCCTTCCCCTCGCCTGTCCCCACCCGGCCCGATCGATCGGCCAACGCCAATGGCCCGTACCCGTTGGCGAACAGCACCGCACCGAGGGCCACCGTGACGACGAACGACAGCACGATCGAGCCGATCACCTTCCAGCGGGTCGTCATCGGCCCTCCGTCAGGTGAACGTCGTCGGCCTTGCCCGTCACGATCGAGGCGATGTTGCCCAGCGAGGGGCCGCCGGTCTCCGGGGCCAGGTACTTGGTGTGCATCCCGAAGTCCTCCCAGCTCCACGACTTGCTCCAACCGTCGACGGTGAAGCGCTTGGCCCCGAAGGACTCGCTCGCGGGGTCTCTCCCGTACCAGAGGTCGTGCGGGTCGGCACCGACCAAGCCGCCGAAGGGCCAGGGCACCGTCGCGGCGTTCGCCGAGGGGATTTGGGTGACCGGGTCGTTGCCGGCCGCTCCCGCCCACACATGTCCGGCGGGCATCCCCAGGTCCGAGGCGTGTGTCACGCCGACACCGGGACTGCCGATGATCACCACGTCGTCCGGCAGCGTGTAGTTTCCCTGGTGGGCGGCCATCTTCGTGGCCTGCCCGACGAGGAGCGAGCCGTAACTGTGCCCCATCGAGGTGATGTGCGGGCCCTGGCCGCTCGTATTGGTCGCCCGGAGCCCGGTGACGAACCTCGCGTAATCGGGTGCACCCTTGACCGCCCGCTCGGGCGTGGCCGCTTTGATGTCGATGTCCGGCGGGTCGTAGCCGAGCCAGATGATGGAGGCCGCCGATCCACCGGGCTTGATCTTCTTGTTGGCCTCTCGCCAGACGTTCAACGCGTTTTCCGACTCGTTGGTGCCGGGCGTCGTGCCTGGCTTCGCCGCGCCGAGCGAATCGGGGGTGGTCGTGATCCCGGGCACGTAGGAGGAGATGTCGGTGGCGGTGTCGGGGTTTCCGAAGGACAGGATCGCGCGGCCTTGGCCTTCCGCTCCGACGCCGATCAGGTAGGTGGGTGGCCGACCGTCCTTCGCCTGGGAATCCTGGGCGAGGCGCTCTTGGATGGGCTTGAGCTTCTGGTATTCCGCCTCTTCTTCCTTCGTCCGGTTCCTGCCTTCGAGTTCCCTCATCCGCTTGTCCAGGTACGTCTGGTTGACCCGGTCTCGCACCTCCACCGGGACCCCGTCCAGGTTTCCGATGTTCTCCGGGTGGTGGTCGATGTACCACTGCCGGCCCGCCGGGTCGAGGCCGTTCCACCAGTTGTTGACCTCCGTCGGGGGCGCCCCCACGGCGGGCATGTCCCTGAGGTAGGGGGAGCCCGGGCTGTTCGCGGCCTTCTGGTCGGCCTCGGCGACGGCGAGGGTCAGCCCCGACTTGCTGGTGGCGTGCTGGGTGAAGCCCTTGAGCAGCCCCGCCAGGGTCTGGTCGGCCGCACTCGCCTCCGTGATGGCGGCATTGATCCGCTTGGCGACGTCCTCGGCCGCCGTCTTCTGTTTCGTCTCCCAGGTGGCGTCCACGGGGCCGGTCGCCGGGGGCCAGCTCACCGTCCCGGTGTCGCTGACCGCCAGTCCCTTGGCGGTGGCGTCGACGAGGGCCTGCCGGAGTTTCGACTGGGCGAGCCCGAAGAGGTCCGCGTGGTCCCGTAGGGTCTGGCCGATGGCGGCCAGTTCGGTTTCGGCGGCGTGCAGTTGGCTGGTGGTGCCGTCCAGTGAGCGGAAGGCGGCGTCGGCCGCCGGGCCGGTCCAGCCGGATCCGTGGACCCGGTCGGCGGTACCGCTCTTCCAGTCGGCGGTGTGCTGCGTGTACGCCTTGTGCAGCGCGTCGTAGGCGTCCGCCGCCGTGTGCAGGTCCTCCGGCTTGGCGTTCTTCAGGCTCGCGAGATCGAGGCGGTTCTCTCCCGCTTGCCGATCCGTGTCAACCATGAGTGCACCCCCCAGTACTCGCCGCTACCATAGCCCACGACCGACATCGGACGTCCGGGGGGACATCGTGCCGAGCGACCCAGGATTCACCGTCAAACCGGGCGAGTTGACCGCGGCCGGGAACAGCGCGCTGACCGTCGCCGGGAAAGTGCCCGACGAGACCGCGAAGTTGGCCGAGCCGAGCGCCAAGGCGGCCGGGAGTCTGGCGGGTTGGCAGAGCGGGGCGGCGTTGCAGGGGTGCGGTGCGGCCTGGAAGGCGCTGTTGGACGGCCTGGCCGGTGACATGAGGTCGGCCGGCGGCAATCTGCTGACCTGCGCGCAGACGTATGTGAACGCGGACCATCTGCCGGCACCCGTCGCGACTTCGGCCGCCGACCCCTTCAACACGAAGGTGGTCGGCGGCCGTCCGGTCGACTACGCGTGACTTCCGTCCTGCGTCGTGAAGTCCAGGGTCAGGCAGTCCTCGACCGGCCGGTAGCCGATCTGCTGGTAGATGGAGTTGCTGGTCGGGTTGGCGAGGTCGGTGTAGAGCAGGACCTCGGCCGCCCCCTGGGCGAGGGCGTGTGCGGAGGCGGCGGCGGTGACGGCGCTGGCGTAGCCGCGTCCGCGCTGGTCGGTCGGGGTGTAGACGGGGCCGATGCGGGACATGCCGGCGATCACCGGGCTGCTGCCGGCCAGGGCGACGGGGCGGCGGCCGTCCTCCCACAGGTGGAGGCCGCCGGTGGCGATCCGGTCGTCGACGGACTGGGGGACGTTGGGCAGGTCGACCCCGGCTTCGGTGAGGAACTCCTCGTACCAGCGGATCGCCAGTTCGCGGTCGGCCGGTGTGGCGGGTCGGTGGTGGCCGGCGGGCGGACGGGGCGGGTCGGTCAACTCGCCGAGCCGGTAGAGCCGTTCGTTGAAGCGGACGGACTGGTCGGCGCCGGTGGCGACGGTCCAGGCCGCGGCGAAGGCCCGGACCGCGTCCGCGCCTCCGCCGACGCCGGACACCTCGGTGAACTCGCTCCCGGCGGCGGCCAGTTCGACCGCCAGCTCGGCTGCCGCCGCCGGTGTGCAGGAGAGCCGGGGGCTGAACGGCGGCGTCTGGAGGAAGGCTCCTTCGACCGGGCCGCCGTCCGCCGGGTGCCACCAGCCGAAGACCGGTGGCCGCTGCCCGAACACGTCCAGGCCGCGTTCGGCCAGCCGGTGGACGACCGTGAGCAGGACGGTGCTCTCGGCCGGGCGGGCGGCGAGGAATTCTTCCGCGTGGCGCCGGAAGTCGTCGAACGAGCTGCTCAAGGTCCAGGTCATGGCCCATTCTGGCCCGGCCGCGCCCCTCCCACCAGCGGATTATTCGACGACGACGCCCAGCCGCTCGCCGAGGACTGCCGGGTCGGTGGTCGGCGCTTCGCAGGCGAAGTGCCGGCAGACGTAGGCGGCGGGCGCTCCGCCGACCAGCGGCCGGTCCGCCAGCAGCGGCACCTCCGCACCGCCGTCCTCCACTGAACCATCCGCCGAACTATCCGCCGGGCGCGCCGCCGGACCATCCGCCGGACCCGCCGGCGAGCCCACCGCGACGACCGCCCCGGGCGCGGTGCCGAGCAGCGCGGCCCGGCGCAGTGCGGCGGTGGCCGGGTCGTCGGCCGGGCCGACGACGGCGACTTCGCGCGGCCCGTCGAGCAGCGCCTCGGCGACGGCGAGGCCCCAGCCGATGAACCGGGGGGCCCGGGACGCGAGCGAGCCGACGATGCCGAGGGCCCGTTCGGCGGCCGTCCGGTGCCGGTCGGAGCCGGTGTAGGCGGCGTAGGTGAGCAGGGCGCCGGCGGCGGCGGTCCAGCCGGACGGGGTGGCGTTGTCGGTGGGGTCCTGGGGGCGCCGGATGAGTTCCTCGGCGTCGTCGGCGGTGTCGTAGAGCGCGCCGGAGGCCTCGTCGGTGAAGTGCTTGAGCACGGTGTCGAGGAGTCCGCCGGCCAGTTGCAGCCAGGCGGCGTCGCCGGTGACGGCGTACAGGGCCAGGAAGCCCTCGGCGGTGTCGGCGTAGTCCTCCAGGACGCCCGCGTTGGTGCCGGCCCGGCCGTCGCGGGAGGTGCGCAGCAGCCGGCCGTCGGGGGTGAGGTGGACGGCGAGCAGCAGGTCGGCGGCGCGTTCGGCGGCCTCGACGAGGTCGGGGCGCTCCAGGAGGGCGCCGGTCTCGGCGAGGGCGGCGATGGCGAGGCCGTTCCAGGCGGCGACGACCTTGTCGTCGCGGGCGGGGGCGGGCCGCCGGGTGCGGGCTTCGAACAGCCGGGCCCGGATGGTCTCGTACTCGGCGAAGTCCTCGGGATCGACGAGGAGTTGGAGGACGGAAGTGCCGTGTTCGAAGGTGCCGCCGGCGGTGACGGTGAACAGCCGGGCGGCGGTGGCCGCGTCGGCGGGGCCGAGCAGGTCGACCAACTGGCCTGGCTCCCACACGTAGTAGGCGCCTTCGGTGGACTGCCCGGTCTCCTCGTCGAGGCTGTCGGCGTCCAGCGCGGATGCGAACGCGCCTTCGGGGGTGCGCAGTTCGCGCAGCAGGAAGTCGGCGGTGGTCAGCGCGGTCCGGCGGGCCAGCGGGGAGCCGGTGGACCGCCACAGGTGCAGGTAGGCGCGCAGCAGCAGGGCGTTGTCGTACAGCATCTTCTCGAAGTGCGGCACGACCCAGCCGGCGTCGACCGCGTACCGGGCGAAGCCGCCGCCGAGTTGGTCGTGGATGCCGCCGCGGGCCATCGCTTCGCCGGTGCGGACGGCCATCTCCAGGGCCGCCTCGGAGCCGGTGCGGGCGTGGTGGCGCAGCAGGAACTCGACGACCATGGCCGGCGGGAACTTGGGCGCACCCCCGAAGCCGCCGTGCCGGTCGTCGAACTCCCGGCTGAGGGTGACCAGCGCCTGGTGCAGATCGGCGCCGGCGGGCGGGTGGTGGGCACCGGCCGAGTAGACGGCGGCACGCTCGGCGAGGTCGGCCCGGATCCGCCCGGCGACCTCCGCGACCTCCTGCCGCCGGCCCCGCCAGGCGGCGTCGACGCCTTCCAGCACCTGCCGGAAGGACGGCATCCCGTGCCGGGGCTCGGGCGGGAAGTAGGTGCCGAAGTAGAACGGCTCCTTGTCGGGCGTGAGGAACACCGTCATGGGCCAGCCGCCCTGCCCGGTGGCGGCCTGCACGGCCTCCATGTAGACGGCGTCGACGTCGGGCCGCTCCTCCCGGTCCACCTTGACGGCGACGAACCGCTCGTTCAGGTACCCGGCGACCCCGGCATCCTCGAAGCTCTCGTGGGCCATCACATGACACCAGTTGATTTGTCGTCAGAAGCGGTAACCAATGGCAGGATGCGTACCCTACCGAGAGGAGGATGGGTACGTCCCGCCTTGCTGCTTCTGACATCGCCTCCTCTCCCCACTCCCACCAGTCCACAGGATTGGTGGCGTGCTGCTGGAGATACGGCGACTGGGCGTGCACCAGTCGATTCACCATGGGAGCAGTATCCCAGACCCCTGGCCCACCGCTCGGATCGTTCTGCCAACACGCCGAGACGCCAACATCCAAAGCCGTCGACACACCTTCAGGGCACAGGACGCAGGTTGCGCCACTGGTGTCCCACCGCTCACGAGGACGGCGTGTCGGCAACGGGTGAAATGAGGTTCTGGGTCACTTTCCGTGCTGGGCTGACGGAGCGTCACCGAAACCGCGATCATGAACGGTTGTGGCTGACGATCTCCTCCAAGACCTCTGGCTTCACCGGACTACTGACGTCGCGGTGAACTCCCTGACCATCCGCGCCGACCGCGTGACCGTTCACGCCGCCACGACCGGCGACGAGGCGGGCTGTCCGTCGTGCGGAACTGTCTCGACCCGGGTACACAGCAGCTACCTGCGGCGGGTGGACGACAGCGCGTCGGGCGGGCGTCGGGTGGTCGTCGAGTTACGGGTCCGCCGGTTCCGCTGCCCTGAACGAGCTTGCCTCCGGGGCACGTTCGTCGAGCAGGCGGCAGGGCTGACCTTCCGCCATGGGCGGCGGAGCCAGGGCCTGCAGACTGCGCTGCGGCAGCTCGCCCTGGCCCTGGCCGGCCGGGCCGGCTCCCGCCTGGCCGAGACCTTCGCGGTCCCGGTGAGCCGCTCCACGCTTCTGCGGCTGATACGCGCCCTGCCCGATCCGGCGCACTCGGTGCCGTGCGTGCTGGGCATCGACGAGTTCGCCCTGCGCAAGGGCCACGTCTACGCCACGATCCTGGTCGACATCGAGACCCGCCGCCCGGTCGATCTGCTGCCCGACCGCACGGTCGAAACCGTCCGGTCCTGGCTGGCCGACCACCCGGGGGTCAAAGTCGTCTGCCGCGACCGATCGGCCTCCTATGCCGAAGCCGTACGGCTCAGTGCCCCGGACGCGATCCACGTCGCCGACCGATTCCACCTGTGGCAGAACCTCGCCGACGCGGTGGAGAAGACCGTGCTCCAGCACCGTGCCCTGCTGCCCGAACCAGCCCCTGCGGCCGAGTCGGTCCCGGCTGTCGCCTTGGCGCCCGTCAGCTCCGAGCCCCGCCGGACCGGCCGACTGTCCGACCGGGTCCGCGAACAGCACGCCGCCGTCCACGCACTCATGGAGGACGGGTTCAGCCTGCGCGTCATCGCCCGCAGACTGGACCTGGCTCGCGGCACAGTTCGCCGACTGGCCCGCGCGAAGGACCCCGACGAACTGCTCGTCGGCCGCTGGACGGGACGCACCAGCATCCTCGACCCCTACAAGCCCTACATCGACCAGCGTTTCGCTGAGGGTCACACGATCGCCCGGCGCCTGATCGAGGAGATCCGGCAGCGCGGATTCCCCGGGCAGGAACAGATCGTCCGCGAGTACGTCCGCCGGCTTCGAGCAGCGTTCCCGCACCAGGACCCGCCACGCCGAAAGCCCTCCGTCAGGGACGTGACCAGCTGGATCACCCGCCGCCCCGAACGCCTCCGCAGCGAAGAGGCCGAGCAGCTCAAGGAGCTTCTCGCCCGAGTCCCGGCGCTGGCCACCACCGCCGAGCAGGTCAGGGCCTTCGCCGAGCTGATGAACGACCGCCGCGGAAGCGAGCTCAAGGACTGGATCACACGCGTCCAGCAGGACCATGTCCCGGCCCTTCGCAGCTTCGCCAACGGTCTCCTGCAGGACCTCGATGCGGTCGTCGCCGGCCTGACCCTGCCCTACAGCTCCGGCGCGGTCGAGGGCCACAATAACAAGATCAAAATGCTGAAGCGGCAGATGTTCGGCCGAGCCAACTTCGATCTCCTACCCCTCTCTGTCAGCCTTGGGTGAGACATCCCGCTTTGTCGGGTTAGCCTGAGAGGGCCCGAGTAGGAGTTCCACCCCTGATGACCAGCACCAATCCGTCCGCAGCCGACCCGGCTCCCCGGCCGAAACGCCGCACGTTCAGTCCCGAGTACAAGCTGCGGATCGTCGCCGAGTACGACGCCGCGCCCGAGGGCGAGAAGGGCGCGGTCCTGCGCCGCGAGCGCCTGTACCACTCACACGTCACCGAGTGGCGGGCCGCGCGCGACGCCGGGGCCCTGGAGAACCTGGTCGACCGGCGCACGAGCCCGGCCCGTCCGAAGAAGTCCGCCGCCGAGGTCGAGAACGAGAAACTGCGCCGGCAGGTGGAACGGCTGGAGAAGGAGCTCGCCCGGAACAAGGCCGCGCTGGAGGTTCTGGGAAAAGCGTCGGCGCTCTTGGAAATGATCTCCGAGAGCGCGGACTGAGGCACGCCGCCGATCCCGTCGTGGACGAGGCGTTCACCGCCGTCGAACACGAGCTGGGCATCACGGCCGCGTGCCGGTTGACCGGCCGCTCCCGGGCCACCCACTACCGCAGGCTGAAGCCGCCTCCCCCGCGCGGGCCCAGGTCCCCGCAGGTCCAGCCGTCGGCCCTGACGGCCGAAGAGCGAGATGCGGTCCTGGCGTTGATGAACAGCGCCGAGTACGCCGAACTGCCTCCCGCGCAGATCTGGGCCCGCGAGCTGGACACCGGGCGCTACCACTGCTCGGTCTCCACGATGTACCGGATCCTGCGCGAGCGGGGGCAGTCGGGTGAGCGCCGCCGCCAGGCCACCCACCCGGCCAAGACGGTGCCCGAACTGGTCGCCGACGGCCCCTCCCAGGTGTTCACCTGGGACATCACCAAAGCGGCCGGCCCCCGCAAGGGCATCTGGTACCACGCCTACGTCATCATCGACATCTTCAGCCGCTACATCGTCGGCCACACCGTCGAACTGGCCGAATCAGCCGAACGGGCCGAAGAGTTGATCCGCGATGCAATCGAGCGCAACAGCATCGTTCCCGAGACCGTGCACGCCGACCGCGGCACTTCGATGACCTCCAAGAAGGTCTCCCAACTGCTGATCGACCTCGGCGTCACCCGAAGCCACTCGCGTCCCAAGGTCTCCAACGACAACCCGTACAGCGAGGCCCAGTTCAAGACCACCAAGTACATGGCCGACTTCCCACAGCGGTTCGACTCCCTGGCCCACGCCCGGGAATGGTTCGACGCCTTCATCTCGTACTACAACCACGAGCACCGGCATTCGGGAATCGGCCTCCACACACCTGCCAGCGTCCACTTCGGCACCGCCGAGGAGGTCCGCGACCAGCGGGCCGTCACCCTTGCCGAGGCATACGCCCGGCATCCCGAACGCTTCGGCCGCCGTCCCCGACCGCCCGAGATCCCGCAGACAGCATGGATCAACGACCCCAGCAAGCGCAGGGAACCCGCCCCACAAACCTCCTAACATCCCGACCGTCTCACTGGACTTGAAATCTTCCGCCACGGTTCGCCAGCTCCGGTAGCACACGCCGGGCGTTGTCGGCTGGGCGACCGGCCCGGCGAGGCTGTCGAACAAGAGCTTCAGTGGGGTCGG
>NZ_JBHXML010000038.1:0-89478 GCF_042720345.1 Kitasatospora sp. NPDC058478
GGTCGGGGGCGGCGGGACCGGGGCCGTCAGTACGGTGCAGCGGTCAGGACCGTCAGAACTGGACGTCGGTGCAGGAGTAGAAGGCGTTTCCGGTGTCGGCGACGTCCCAGACCGCCACCACCACCTGGTGCCCGGTGCGACCGCTGGGGAGGGTCGCGGTGTGGGTGGTGGTGGCGGCGGGCTGGCGGCCGCTGTAGGGGACGGTCAGGAAGGGGGTGAGGTCCAGGCTGCCCCGGGTGATCGGCTGGCTCGCGTCGTAACCGGGCTTGGTGAGGTAGTACCTGAAGTTCGTGGTGGAGTGCCGGGCCTCGATGTACCAGGTGAAGGTGAGCTGCTGGCCCGCCGTCACCCGGGTGGTCGGCCAGGTGCCGTTGCGCGGGTCGTCCAGCGGGGCCCAACGGGCGTCCCCGCCGGCGCAGATGGTGCCGTCGGCCGGGCCCCGGCCGGGGAAGCCCTTCGGGCCCTCGACGCTCTGCGGTTCCCACTGGATGTCGCCGCAGTCCCAGGGCACCCCGCCCGCTCCGCAGAGCGCGGACCGGCTGGGCGGCAGGTTGATGTAGCCGTGCGACTGGGCGGGCAGGGCCAGCACGAGCGGGAGCGCGATCGCGGCTGCGGCCGCGACGGCGAGATGACGTTTGCGCATGGTGCTCCTCCGTGGGGGTGGATGGAGTGTGCGCCCGACGTAGGGCGCGCGCGTGGGGGCGCGGCCGAAGATCGTGGCATGCCTGCGTCAGGTCGGTGCTGACACCGTAGAAGCCTCCGTCCGGGCCGTCAATGGTCTGAACCATTGCCGGGTCATTGCCAGGCCATTGCCGTGCCCCGTGCCCTCGCGCCCGCAGGTCAGGGAATCAGGACGATCTTGCCGCTGACGGTCCCGGACTCCGCCAGCCGCAGGGCCTCGGCCGCCCGGGCGAGCGGGAGCCGGGCGGCGATCCGGGCGGTGACGTCACCGCGGGCGACGGCGGCGAACACCTGGGCGAGGTCGGACCGGAGGCGGGCGCGGAAGCGGTCCCGGCCGAGGGCGCGGCCGGCCCAGATGTTGTAGAAGTGGGCGCGGCGGCCGTTGGGCAGGGTGTTCCAGAGCCAGGTGCGGGCGAGGATCTTCAGCACCGGCCACTGCTTGGAGCCGGTGTCGTCGCGGGTGGAGGCGCTGCCGTAGGCGACGAGCGTGCCGCCGGGGGCGAGCAGGTGCCAGGAGTCGATCACGCTGCGCCCGCCGACGTGGTCGAACACGGCGTCCACCCCGCCGGGCGCCAGCTCCCGGACCCGGGCCGCCACGTCCTCCGTGCGGTAGTCGACCGGGGTCACGCCGAGCTCCCGCAGGGCGTCGTGGTGCCGCGCGGACGCCGTGCCGATCACCTGCACGCCGGCCGCGCGTGCCAGCTGGACCAGGACGGAGCCCACCCCGCCGGAGGCGCCGTGCACCAGGATCCGCTGCCCGGCGCGCACCCGTGCCCGGCGGTGCAGCAGCTGCCAGGCCGTGATGCCGTTGACCACCACGGTCTCCGCCTCGGCCGCGGTGAGGCCGTCCGGGACGGGCACGGCGTCGGCGGCGTCGACCGCCACGTGGCTGGCCCACCCGCCGACCTTCATCAGGGTGGCCACCCGCTGCCCGGCCAGCCCCGGGTCGACGCCCTCGCCGGTGGCCAGCACCCGGCCGACCAGGTCGTAGCCGGGGACGAACGGGAACGGCGGCTGGTCGTAGTACCGGCCGCGGCGCATCTGCTGCTCGGCGAACGAGACGCCGCTCGCCTCCATGGCGATCAGGACCTGCCCCCGGCCGGCCTGCGGCACGGCTCCGTGCCGGATCTCCAGGCCCTCCGGCGCCACGATGCCCGGCAGTACGACCTGGACGAGGCGTTCGGTGTCCATGACGCCCTCCTTCTCGATAGATGTTATTGCCTTCGTTAGAAGTTATAACGGCAGGCGTCGGTGAGAGTCAAGAGGGAGAGTGATAGCCTCTAACGAGATGGTGATGTCATCGTCGTGAGGTCTGGAGGCGGCCATGGGCGCGTCGGATGTGAGGACTCCCCGGGAGCGCTACCGCGCTCAGGTGCAGGAGGAGATCAAGGAGCGCGCCTGGGAGCAGATCGCCACCGCCGGGGCCTCCGCGCTGTCCCTCAACGCCATCGCCAAGCGGATGGGCATGAGCGGCCCGGCCCTCTACCGGTACTTCGCCAGTCGCGACGAGCTGATCACCGAACTCGTCCGGGACGCCTACCGGAGCCTCGCCGACGCCTTCCAGGCCCGGGCCGCCGCGGGTGCCGACCTGGCCGGACTGGCGCAGGCCCTGCGCCGGTGGGCCCTGGACGACCCCCAGCGGTACCTGCTCGTCTACGGCACCCCCGTGCCCGGCTACCGGGCGCCCGAGGACACCACCAGGATCTCCGTCGAGATCATGGCCGTCCTGCTCGACGCCTGCACCGCCGAGCTGTCACCGGTGGAGCAGTCACCGGCCGTGTCGCCGTCCTCGGCCGTGTCGCCGTCCCCGTTCGACGCCCACCTCGCCGAACACCGGGCCTGGGCCGGGGAGCACCCGGCCCCGCCGGCGGTCCTCCACCTCGCCCTCGCCGTCTGGACCAGGCTGCACGGCGTGCTCTCCCTCGAACTCGCCGGCCACTTCACCGGCATGGGATTCGACCCCGCCCAGCTCTACGCCGCCGAGCTCCGCTCGCTCACCGGCCGCTGACGGGCACGGGCCGGCCGGGCACCGGCCGCGCCTTCACGTGCGCCGACGGGCCCCGAGCGGCCGTCTGGCGCGCCCGGGGCCCGTCGGAGGTCAGGCTCGGAGGTCAGGCGTCGGAGTAGCTGAGGTCACCCACCGTCCAACTGCTCACGTCCTCGATGGCGATCCGGTACATGCCGCCGGTGTGGGGCAGTCCGAAGTCGCCCTGGAGGATCCGCGCCCGGTGCAGGTGCAGGTGCGTCGGCCGTGCGGGCACGCTGGCGGAGGGCGGGGAGAAGAGGGCGGCGAACGGCTTCAAGTGCTGTGAGGTGTGCAGGACTTCCGACACCCGCTCGAACCAGAGGGCCATCGGTGCGAGCCGGCCGGTGATGACCGCTCCGGGGACCACCACGGTCAAGGACATCTGGTTGCTGTGCTCGGACTCCACCATGGCGGCGATGTCAACGAGGAGCTCATCAGAGTTCGACATGCACCCAGACTATTGCGCCGCCGCCGGCTTCGGTGGCGTCGTGCACGGTTCGGTGCAGGCCGGGCGCGTGACCGTGCGCGCGGCCTGTCCTACGGCCTACGCACGGTCCGGCGTCCTGGGGAAGGTCTCGTGGATCTTTCCGGGGCCCGGGCCCTGGTGTCCCGGGAGGGAGCCCCGGGTCAGAGCTTCCACATCTCGGCGTACGGAGGGGTGAGTCGCTCCTGGCGGGAGCCGAAGTCGACGAGGACCGCGATGTCGCTGCCGTCCTCGACGTCGACGACCCGGCCGAGGCCGTGCTTGTCGTGGGTGACCCGGTCGCCCGCGGCGAACCGCTTGCGGGGCACCTCGGCCGGGGCTTTGAAGGGACTGGTGGGCAGGTGGCGCCGGACTGCCGGTGATTTCGTCATCCCGATCAGTATGCTCCGAAAAACCGGGGAGCGGACCCTCCCGGAGGGCCGGAACCCCGCCGGGTGACAGGGCACGACCAGCCGGCCCTGGCTCGGCGGACCCGCCCGGCCCGAAAAAATTCTCCGCCCGACCGGGCCCCGCCGCCGGCGCCCCAACTGCCGTGGCACCACCACCCGTTGCCGAGCCCGTCGGCGGGTGAGCCCCTCCCGTGGGGGAGGGGCCGGAAGGGCCGGCGGCGGAATATCCACCGCGACGAGCCCGGGCCTGCTACAGTCGATTTAGTTGCAGTAGTGGTTCCCATGAACTTTGTGTGCGCCTGCTGATGTATTGCAGGCGCATTTTTTGTTTTCCGGCTCTTTCCCCGGCGGGTGCTCATCGCGGCGACTCGGCGTCCGCACGGTGCGGACTTCGTACAGTCTCTCGAAGGAGATTTTTTAATGGCTACTGGTACCGTGAAGTGGTTCAACGCGGAAAAGGGCTTCGGCTTCATCGAGCAGGAGGACGGCGGCGCTGACGTCTTCGCCCACTACTCGAACATCAACGCCCAGGGCTTCCGTGAGCTGCTCGAGGGCCAGAAGGTCGAGTTCGACGTCACGCAGGGCCAGAAGGGCCCGCAGGCCGAGAACATTCGCCCGCTGTAGTTCTCTGCCACGGCACTCGCCTGGTAGCGAGGGGCCCGCACCGTGCACTACGCCCGGTGCGGGCCCCTCGGCCGTTCCACCCCCCATCGCCTCCGGCCGTCCAGGCCGCCAGGCCGCCCCGGCCGTACCGGGCCCCGTGGATCCGCCTTCGGCCGTCGTCCGCCGTCCCGCGCGGGCCGTGTTGCGCCGACCGCGCACACCGGCGCCCGCCCACCGGTGGCTGCACCGTCCATGCCTCGCCCGGCCGCATCGTCCGCGCCCCGCCCGGCACATCTTTGGCCCGTTTCTTGTGATCTCCGCGCGCCCGCGCAGCGGAGCCGACCTCGCGACGTGCCGTCCTGAGGAAGGTTCCGTATGAACCGCTCGAACCGCCCGTCGCACCGCAGCCCGCACCGCCGGACCGGAGGCCCGAACCGGGCCCAGGGCCGCTCCTCCCAGCAGGAGTTCGAACTCCCGGCCAGCACCACCCCCGCCCTGCCCGCCGTCGAGTCGTTCGACGAACTGGACATGCCCGCGGCCCTGTTGAAGACGCTGACCCGCCAGGGCGTCACCTCGCCGTTCCCCATCCAGGCCACCACGCTGCCGAACTCGCTGGCCGGCCGCGACGTGCTCGGCCGGGGCCGCACGGGCTCCGGCAAGACCATCGCCTTCGGTCTGGCCGTGCTGGCCCGCACCGCCGCCCGTGCCGCCGGCCGCAAGACCGAGCCGGGCAGCCCGCTGGCCCTGGTGCTGGTCCCCACCCGGGAGCTCGCGCAGCAGGTCACCGAGGCGCTCACCCCGTACGCGCACTCGGTGCGGCTGCGGATGGCGACCGTGGTGGGCGGGATGTCGATCGGCCGCCAGTCCCAGGTGCTGCACCGGGGCGCCGAGGTCGTCGTCGCCACCCCGGGCCGGCTGAAGGACCTGATCGAGCGCGGCCACTGCCGACTGGACGACGTCGACATCGCAGTCCTGGACGAGGCCGACCAGATGGCCGACCTCGGCTTCCTGCCGCAGGTCACCGAGCTCCTCGAACAGGTCGCCGAAGGCTGCCAGACGCTGCTCTTCTCCGCGACCCTGGACCGCAACGTCGACCGCCTCGTGCGCCGCTTCCTCAAGGACCCGGTCACCCACTCGGTGGATCCGTCGGCCGGAGCGGTGACCACCATGGAGCACCACGTGCTGCATGTGCAGAACCACGACAAGAACACCCTGATCGTCCGCATCGCGGCCCGGGACGGCGGGGTGATCATGTTCACCGACACCCGGGACCGGGCCGACGCGCTGGTCGAGGACCTGCTCGCCAACGGGGTGAAGGCCGCGGCCCTGCACGGCGGCAAGTCCCAGCCCCAGCGCACCCGGACCCTGGAGCAGTTCCGCACCGGCCAGGTCACCGCGCTGATCGCCACCAACGTCGCCGCGCGGGGGATCCACGTGGACGGCCTCGACCTGGTCGTCAACCTGGACCCGCCGGTCGACCACAAGGACTACCTCCACCGGGGCGGCCGCACCGCCCGGGCCGGCGAGTCCGGCACCGTCGTCACCCTCGTCCTGCCCAGCCAGCGCCGCCAGATGGCCCGGCTGGCGGCCACCGCCGGGATCGCCCCCACGGCCACCCGCGTCCACTCCGACGACGACGAACTCGCCCGGCTCACCGGCGCCCGCGTCCCGACCGGCATCCCCGTGACGATCCCCGACCCGGTCGTCGAGCGTCCCCGCCGCTCCGCCCGGGGCGCCGTCGGTGGTGGCCGCCGCCGCCCTGCCGGCGCTGCCGCCGCCCGTCATCCGCGCTCCGTGAAGTCCGCCGCGCGGTCCTGACCCGGTTCGCGCCGGTCCCGGTGCGAACCGGCCCGGTACGACGGCCCCGTGCTCTCCGCCCCGACGGGCGGTGGAGCACGGGGCCGCTCGCGTTCAGGCCCGGGGCGGGCCGCCTTCCTCGGCGAGGAGGAAGTCGAGGGCCGGCCGGGTCTGGTCCCTGAGCAGGTGGCCGACCTCGGGGAGGAAGGTGACCGAGACCCGGGGGGCGGCCCGCTGGAGCCGGCGGCGGGTGCCGTGGGAGTCGATGAGCCGGTCGCGGCCACCGATGGTGACCTGCACCGGCATCTCCAGGCCCGCCAGGTCGCCGTCGGTGACGACCGGAAGCTTCTCCCGGCGCGGCCGGAAGTGCTGGTGGATGAGCAGCACGTACTCGCCGAAGGCGCGTTCCCCGGCCGTGGGCGGGACGGGGGTGGGGGCGGGGCCCAGGGCCAGCCTCAGCATCGTGCGCCGCCCCCAGTCCCCGAACGGCAGCACGAACAGCGCGGCGACCAGCACCCCCCGCTTCTGGCGGCCGATCCCGCAGGGGCAGCGCAGCGCCAGCCGGTCCACCCGCTGCGGGCGGCGGATCGCGTAGTCGAGTGCCAGCAGCCCGCCCAACGACGTCCCCACGAAGGCGGCGCGCTCGACGTGCAGCGCGTCCAGCACGTCGTCGAGCCACAGCGCGTGCGCGTCGGAGTGCAGTTCGGGGCGTACGGGGGCGCTCAGACCGGGCTCGCCGATCACGTCGACGGCGTAGACGCGGAAGTGCCGGGCCCACAGGGCCACGTCGTCCGCCCACATCGCCGCGTTCGCCCCGGAGCCGTGCAGCAGGACCAGGGGTGCCGCGTCCTCGGGGCCGCAGGCCAGGACGAAGGTCGAACCCTGACGGGTGGGGACGTGCAGCCGTTCGGCGGGCACGGGCCAGCGGTCCAGGAGGGCGGTGTACTCCCGGGCGAGGACGCGGGCGCCCTCGTCGGAGGTGTAGATGGTCATGCCGTACTCCACTCGCTCGATAGGGTGGTATCTATCCTTAAACTACTGCGAGGAGTGAAGTAAAGGTGATTTTAGGGAGTGATGGGGAGTGTTGCCTCAATCAAGTGGAAACGACTCCGGCCCGGCCGCCGTGGGGGCGACCGGGCCGGGAGGCGGGAAGGCTCAGGAGCGCTTGGGCGGCAGCACGGCCAGTGCGAGGAGGAGCACCAGGACGCCGCCGCAGGCGTTCCAGAAGCCGTTCTCCAGATTGCCGATCCCGAGCGAGATCGGCTTCAGCTCCCGCCCCTTCTGGTACACCCAGAGCACGCCGGTGACCACCGCGACCACGGCGGCCAGGAGCAGGCCCGGGCGCGAGCGGACCAGCAGTGCCAGCACCGCGATCGCCGCGGCGACGGCCAGCAGCAGGAACATCGACATGCCGGTCGACGTGGTGCGGGTGGGTGACATGCCCCGGAACAGGTCGGCGACCGGTACGGACCTCGGATCGCTCTTGGCGTACCAGGGTTGGAACGAACTGAGCACCAGCCCTGCCGCGCCGGCCAGGGCCAACAAGCTTGCTACGGCGGTTCGCATGGGACGGGACCCCCACTTTCCTCTTGGTCGTGTGCCTCATGGCCGGCCGATCGTCATCACGATCGGCGCCCCCGCCTGGAGCATGCCATGGACGACCGGCCGGTCGGTGCCCAACAGCCGGATCAACGCCACAAGTTAGGCGACGGACGGGTGCGGCGCGCGAGCCCTCGGAACGCCGGGGCGGCAGCCGACGGGTCAGAAGATCGAGCAGCCGGAGAGGGTGGTCAGGGCGTCCAGGGCGGTGACCGCGGCCACCGAGTTGCCGGCCTGGTCCAGCCGGGGGCCCCAGGCGCAGACCGCGGCCCGCCCGGGCAGTATGGCGAGGACGCCGCCGCCCACGCCGCTCTTGCCCGGCAGCCCGACCCGGAAGGCGAACTCGCCCGCCGCGTCGTAGGTGCCGCAGGTGAGCAGGACGGCGTTGACGCGCTTGGCCTCGCTGCGTGACATCAGCCGGGTGCCGTCGGTGCGCACCCCGTAGCGGGCCAGGAAGGAGCCGGCCAGGACCAGGTCCCGGCAGCTGGCGGACACCGCGCAGTGCGCGTAGTAGTGGTCGAGGACGGTCTCGACCGGGTTCTCCAGATTGCCGTGGCTGGCGATGAAGTGGGCCAGGGCGGCGTTGCGGTGGCCGTGCTCGGCCTCGGACGCGGCCACGACCGGATCGGTGTCGAGCAGCGGATTGCCGGACTCCCGGCGGAGGAACTCGCGGACCGCCCCGGCGGCGTCGCCCGTCATGGTCTGCAGACGGTCGGTCACCACGAGCGCGCCGGCGTTGATGAACGGGTTGCGCGGGATGCCGTGCTCGCTCTCCAGCTGCACCAGCGAGTTGAAGGGATTGCCGGACGGCTCCCGCCCCACCCCGCGCCAGACCGTGTCCCCGCCGTGGGCCAGGGCCAGCGCCAGGGTGAACAGCTTCGAGACGCTCTGGACGGAGAACGGCTGCTCCCAGTCCCCGATCCCGTACAGCTCGCCGTCGACGGTGGCGACCGCCATGCCGAAGGCGTCCGGGTCGACCGTGGCGAGGGCCGGGATGTAGTCGGCGACATGCCCTTGGTCGCCCGTCGCCCGCGCGGCCGCCGCCGCGGCATCCAGCAGCAGCCGGTAGTCGAGCTTCTCTCCGGCGGGCATACCGTTCAACGCTGTTCCTCCATGAGCACGATCAGGACCACGACCTGGTCCGATACAGGATTATCCGTGCTCCGGGGCGTGCGAAGAATCGCCGGTGGCGGCGTGGGGCCGCTTCACGGCGGGCCGCTTTGCGACCCAAAAGGCAATCAAGTCATATTCTTGACCGGGTTCATCCGTCAGGGGGCGGAGGTGGGGGCCTGGACGGGCGGGCCGGTGAGGAGGGTGCCGGTGTCGGAGTAGGGCCAGCCGTTCGGGACGCAGCCGTGCAGGCCCTTGATCTGCTGCATCATCACCGGCGCCGGCGCGCCCGCGCCCGGGCAGTCGACGTGGCCGTTGCCGAGGACGTGGCCGACCTCGTGGTTGACGGCGAGCGCGTGGTAGAGCTCGGGCTTGCCGACGTAGAACTCCGACAGCTCCGTCCAGCGCTTGAGGTTGATGACGACCTGGTGGCCCACGCCGCAGTTCACCGTGCCGCCGGTGTCCAGGCCGTACTGGCCGCAGATCCGGTCGGTGGTCTCCGGGGTGGCCAGGTAGACGGTGAAGTCCACCGGGTCGGCGGGCATGCGCTGGAAGGACGCGGTGCCACCGGCGGCCCAGCCGTGCTGGACGTTCCCGAGGACGGCGTCGACCTCGGCGGCGAACTGCCCGGGGCTCTCGGCGATCCCGTTCTCCGCCCGCACCTTGTAGCGGTACAGGTGCTCGCCGGTGCCGAAGCGGGGCGAGCCGCCGGCGGCCGTGGTGAACTCCATCGGCTTCTGCCCGTCGCCCGGAGCCCACGGGTGCCACCACAGCAGGCCGCCGGTCACGGCGCCGGCCACCACCAGGGCGAGCGCGCCGTGCCAGAGCCGCCGGCGCCGGAATCCGGTGAACTTCCTCATCGGCTGCCCCCGGTTGCGAGGCGCGCCCTCGCTCCGGTGGTCGGGTCGGGTCCGGTGGACCCGCCGGGTATGGAGGTGTGGGGCGTCGGGGTGGGCATGGCGGTGACAGGCTCCTGGGCGGGTTCGGTCGGGATCAGACGAGTCTAGGCGGCGTTCGAAAAAGTTTCGGACGGGTTCAGGCGGGTTCAGGCGGGTTCGGTCGGGGTTCGGACGGGGTTCGGTCGGGGTTCGGTCGCGGAAAGGAAGGGCGTTATGGGGAGGAACGGGCGAAAGCGGACCACCGGTTCAGCCGGTCGGTGACGGCCCGTCGGTCGCGCGGCCCGATCGGTTCCCGGAACCACTCGAAGGTGCCACCCGTGCGGCGTGTCCCTCGGCGTCGGCGGCGCTTTCCGCTGTCGTGGTGCACGTTGATCACCGGCCGCGCCCGAGCGGGCCCGGCCGGGCTTCCCCACCCCACCCCACCTCACCGGAGGCACCGCCATGTCCATCACCACCGTCCTCACCGTCGACGGCATGAGCTGCGGCCACTGCGAGAAGACGGTCAGCGCCGGGCTGGCCGCCCTCCCCGGCGTCACCGAGGTCAGCGCCGACGCGCCGACCGGCCGCGTCACCGTGGCGTCCGCGCAACCGCTCGACGACGCCGTGCTCCGTGGCGCGGTCGGCGGGGCCGGTTTCACCTTCGTCGGCCGGGGCTGACCCGCCCCCGGCAACCGACCGAGCGGGAGGGCCGGCCCGGGGCCGGTCCGGCAGATCCGCCGGACCGGCCCCGGGCACCCGGGCCGTAGACCGGCGTCAGCCCATGCTCTTCGCGCCGTCCAGGGCCTCGCGGATGATGTCGGCGTGGCCCGCGTGCTGGGCGCTCTCGGTGACGATGTGCATCAGCACCCGGCGGGCCGACCATTCGGCGCCGGCCTCGAACCAGGGGGCCTTCGGCAGCGGCTGGGTGGCGCCCAGGTCGGGGAGGGTGGCGACCAGGTCGTCGGTGCGGCGGGCCACCTCGGCGTACTCGGCCAGGACGCCGGCCAGCGTCTCGCCGGGCAGCAGGCGGAACTCGTCGGCGCGGCGGGCGAAGTCGGCCTCGGTGAAGCTGCTGAAGTCGGGCATCGCGGACGGGCCTTCCACGATGAAGTCCACCCAGAACCGCTCGGCCGTGCTCACGTGCTTGATCAGGCCGCCCAGGCACAGTGCGCTGACGGTGGTCCGCAGGCCGGCCTGCTCGTCGGTGAGGTCGCGGGTGGTGAAGCGCAGGAAGTGCCGCTGCTTGGCCAGGGCCGCCAGCAGGTCGGCGCGCTCGCCGGTGGCGGTGCTGTTGTTCGGGGTCGTGGTCATGGTGGTGGCCTTCCGTTCGGTTCCTGCTCCTTCGGACAAGGTCCACGCTAAACGCGATAGCGGCCACTTTCTGTCCTGAATTCCGGGATGATGGGAGTCATGGCGAACACCAGCACCCGGACGCTGCGACTGCTCTCCCTGCTCCAGACCCACCGTTACTGGCCCGGCGAGGAACTGGCCGACCGGCTCGGGGTCTCGATCCGCACCCTGCGCCGCGACATCGACCGACTGCGTGAACTCGGCTACCCCGTGGAGGCGCAGCGCGGCGTCGACGGCGGCTACCAGCTCGCCGCGGGCGCCGCGCTGCCCCCGCTGGTGATCGACGACGAGGAGGCGGTCGCCCTGGCCGTGGGCCTCCAGGCCGCGGCGGAGAGCCCGGTGGAGGGCATCGCCGAGGCCTCGGTGCGGGTGCTGGCCAAGGTGGTGCAGGTGATGCCCGCCCGGCTGCGGCACCGGGTCGAGGCGCTGCGCGCGGTGACCGTACCCGTCGGCGGGGGCGCCCCGGCCGGGCCGGGCGTCGACCCGGACCGGCTCACCGTGGTCGCGCTGGCCTGCCGGGACACCGAGCGGCTGCGCTTCTCCTACACCGCCGCCGACGGCCGGCACGCCGAACGGCAGGTCGAACCGCACCGGCTGGTCTGCCTGCACCGTCGCTGGTACCTGGTCGCCTACGACCTCGACCGGCAGGACTGGCGCACCTTCCGGCTCGACCGGCTGAGCGCGCCGCAGGGCGGTGGCGTCCGGTTCGGGCCCCGTTCGCTGCCCGCCGCCGACGCCGCCGAGTTCGTCCGGGCCGGTCTCAACGGTGTGCCGCACCCGTACCGGGTGGCGGCGCTGGTGGACGCCCCGGCCGCGACCGTCCGCGCACGGGTCGGCCGGTGGGGCACCGTCGAGGAGGTCGACGCCGGGCGCTGCCACCTGGAGATGACCGCCGACTCCCTGGACTGGCCGGCCATGGCGCTCGGCTCGCTGGGCGCGGACTTCCGCGTCCTCGGCCCGCCCGAACTGCTCGACCTCGTCGGGGAGTGGGGCGTGCGGTTCTCCCGGGCCGCGCGGGGCGGCCCGGGGGAGTAGGGCGCCGGAGCAGGACACCGCAGCAGGACGTCGGAGCAGGACACCGGAGCAGGACGTCGGGAGGGCCGACTTCTCGTGCGGGTGGTGCTGCGGGTGCGGCGGGTCGGCCCCACAGCGGGCAGGTCTACGGGCAGGCGGGCCGTGCGCCGCGAGAGGCCTCACGGCGGGATCGCCTCGACGGCCGCGCGCAGCCGCCCCAGCACGCCCGCCAACGCGTCCAGCGGCGGCGTGGCCAGCGCCAGCCGGACGGCCCGGGGGCGGTGCGGGCCGGTGGCGAAGGCGTCCGCCGTGGACACCAGGATCCCCTCGCCCGCGAGGACGGCCGCGACCCGGTCGGGCCGCTGGTGCTCCGCCAGGCCGAGCCACACCAGGTACGAGGCCGGGTGCGCCGTGACGTCCAGGCCGGCCAGGGCGGTGGCGGCGATGCGCTGGCGGGCGGCGGCGTCCGCGCGGCGGTGCCGCTCCAGGCGGGCGACCGTGCCGTCCGCGAGCCAGCCGGTGGCCAGCGCCGTCACCAGCCCGGGCGCGCCCCAGGCCGCGGCGCGCAGGCTGCTGGTCGCGGCCCGCAGCAGGCGCCCGGGCAGCACGGCGAAGCCGAACCGCAGGCCCGGGGCCACGTTCTTGGACAACCCGGCGACGTAGCAGGTGTGTTCGGGCGCCAGCGCGTGCAGCGGCGCGGGCGGTGAGGCCTCCAGGAAGGCGTACGTGCCGTCCTCGATCAGCGTGCAGCCGCGGGTGGTGGCGATCGTGGCCAGCCGGTCGCGCTGCGCCCGGTCGAGCACCCAGCCGAGCGGGTTGTGGACGGTGGGCATGGTGTACACCGCGCGGACCGGCCGGGCGCGGCACAGCCGCTCCAGCGCGTCGAGGTCCGGTCCCGTCGCGGTGACCGGGACGGGCGCCAGGTCGAGGCCGTGGGCGGCGGCGAGCAGCTTCACCCCCGGGTAGCTGAGCGCGTCGACGGCGAGGACGTCGCCGGGCCGGGTGAGCGTGCGCAGCACGCAGTCGAGCGCCTGCTGCGCCCCGCTGGTCAGCAGCACGTTCTCCGGGGCGGTGTCGACGCCGCGCCCCAGCAGGTACCGGGCCACCACCGCCCGGTCGTGCCGGTGGCCGCCTGGCGGGTGCTGGCGCAGCAGCGCCTCGGCGTCGCCGGAGGAGGCGAGTGTGCGCAGGGCCTGCCGGAGCAGGTCCCCCTGCCCGGGGGCCAGCGGCTGGTTGAACGACAGGTCCGCGACCCGGGGCACCGGGAGCGCGCGCGAGGGCTCGATCCCGTCGTAGCCGGAGCGCGTCCGGACGAAGGTCCCCCGCCCCTGTTCCCCCACCACCAGCCCGGCGGCGGCGAGTTCGGTGTAGACGCGGGTGGCGGTGGCCAGGGCGATCCGCCGCTCGCGGGCGAGCGCCCGGTGGGTCGGCAGCCGGGTGCCGGCCGGGAGCGCGCCGGAGCGGATGGCCGCCGCGTACTCGTCGACGATGGCCTTGTAGGAGGGCGGTCGCATGCGGCACCTGCCGTCGTGGGGCGATGAGGGTCCAGGGTGTATCCAGGACAATAACTGGATTGTCCTGGAGGGTTGTTCCTAGCCTCGGTGCCGTCCGCAACCGGGCGGGCGCCGTGGGGGCGCCCGCCACCGCGCGGGCGTCCGCCGGGTTGCGGACGCCCGCGCCCAGGCGAAACGGAGCACCCGGCATGACCGTCCGCAGCGAGCGGGACCAGCACGTCGTCACCCTGACCATCGACCGGGAGCAGAAGCTCAACGCCCTCGACTACCCGACCATCGACGCGCTGCTCGCCGAACTCGACCGCGTCGACGCCGACGACACCGTCCGGGCGGTCGTGCTGACCGGCGCCGGGCAGCGGGCCTTCAGCGCGGGCGCCGACATCCCGTCGCTGGCCGGGAGCATCGCGGGCGGGCCCGAGCGGGCGCTGCGCGAGGTCGTCCGGCGCGGCCACGCGCTGACCCGGCGGATCGAGGAGTTCCCGAAGCCGATCGTCGTCGCCGTCAACGGCCTCGCCTACGGGGGAGGGTGCGAGCTCACCGAGGCCGCCCCGCTGGCCGTCGCCGCCGAGCACGCGACCTTCGCCAAGCCGGAGATCTCGCTCGGCTTCCCGCCGCCGTTCGGCGGCTCCCAGCGGCTGCCGCGACACGTCGGACGCAAGCGCGCCCTGGAGCTGATCCTGACCGGCGATCCGATCCCGGCCGCCCGCGCCGCCGAGATCGGACTGGTCAACGCCGTCGTCCCGGCCGGCGAACTGCTCGACGCGGCACGGGGCCTGGTCGACCGGATCATCCGGCACGCGCCGACCGCGGTGTCCGCCTGCCTGCGGGCCGTCACCCGCGGCATCAACCTGCCGATCGACGAGGGCCTCGCCGTCGAGGCGGCCTGCTTCGCGGCCACCGTGCCCACGGACGGGGTGCGGGAGGGGCTCCGGCGCTTCCTGGACCGCCCGGCCGCCGGCTGAGACCGGCTCGCGCCCCTGGTGCCGGTGGTTCCGGGCTGGACTCGGCGTTCTTCGGCCAGGACGACGGCAACGCGGACGGCCGGGCCATCCGATCGGATGACCCGGCCGTCGCGGCTCACGGGCACGGCTGGCAGTCGCGGCTCACAAGGGGGGTGCTCAGCGCTTATTGGGGGCGTGCGCGCTCACCAGGACACCGGGTAGCGGACGGGGTGCCCGCCGATCCGGCCGGGGAGGAGGCCGATCGCCACCAGGATGCCGGTCGAGAGGACCAGCAGCGGCAGGAACGGCAGGGCGGGCGGGGCCTGGAGCACCACGACCACGGCGCTCGCGACGGCCGGGGAGTGGGAGAGGTGGGTGAGCATCATCGCGCCCAGTGCGAGACCGGCGGCTATCGCGGCTCCCCAGGCGGTGCTGCCGGTGACCGCGAGGGTGGCGTAGCCGATCAGGGCGGACAGCAGTTGGCCGCCGACGACGTTGCGCGGCTGGGAGATCGGAAGCCCGGGGGCGCCGTGCACCAGGGCGGCGCTGGCCGCCACCGGCGGGATCAGCAGCGGCTGGTGGACCACCATGCCGATTCCGGCCAGCAGGAGCAGGGCGCCGACGGCGAAGACGGAGGCCCGCAGGGCGTGCAACGGGTGCGGCCTGGGGGTGTCTGCGGGCTGTGAGGTGGGCATGCGTGGGCGACTCCGGATGGGTGACGGGGGACCACGGGATGATAGGCGCACTGTCGCTCGAAAGGTGGGATGTTTCGTTTGTTGGACAATCACTGAACACTCCGTGGACGGACAGGCAGGCGGACGGACAGGCAGGCGGACGGACGGGCGGCTTCGGTGGGGCGGTCAGAGCGACGGGGGCTGTATGAGCGTCGCCGGGAGGTAGCCGGAGGAGAGGCCGAGCTGCCAGCCGTGTGCCTGGACGGCGAGTGCGGCCAGGGCGATCGGGATGACCGGGAGCAGGCTGCGCGGGGCCGCGTCCGGAGCGCTGCTCTCGCGGTGCTGGTCGAGGCGGGCGGCGAGGGCCCGCTCGAAGGTGCTCTGGTCGTCGTCGAGCAGGACGCGCAGCAACTGCTGGTCCGGCGTGAGCCGACCGGCGGCGTCCAGCGCCCGGGCGGCCGCGGTGCGCTCCTCGGCGTCCGGTTTGCGCAGGGGCACGGGGCCGGGGGCGACCCAGGGTGAGACGGCGGTCGGCACGACGTAGAGGTAGGAGCAGAGCGCGTCCAACTCGGCGAGGCTCGCCGGATCGGAGGTCGAGTCCAGGTCCGAGTAGGGCAGGCCCTTGCGGACCGAGGGCCCGTAGTCGTCCTTCAGCAGCGGGCCGAGCATGCGGTGGCGCTCCTGGATCAGGCCGCTGATCACGCACATCGCGAAGGCGTCGACCCAGGTGGCGGCCGTGGGGGCGAAGTCGACGGTGTCGCCGAAGCCGGTCTCTTCGCTGGTCAGCGTCTCGCCGATGAACGGGAAGGGGACCTCGAAGTCGCCGCGCGGGAAGCAGCCGAGGGACAGCACGCCGAGGGAGCACTCGGCCGCGGTCTCCAGGATGACCCGGTCGGGGTAACCGCTGAGCGGCCGGCCCCCCAGGGTGAGCGCGCCGATGTGGTCGAGGAGCTCCTCGCCCATCGTCCGGATCTCCTTGATGGCCAGGCGGCCGTAGTGGATCCGGTACCAACTGGCGAGGGCCCGGTCCTCGATGCCCTCCAGGGCCTGGGTGATCCGCTGGGGCGCGACCTGGTGGCGCGTGACGTCGACGTCCACGATCCGATGCCGCCTTTCCTTGATCGTCTGTTGACGGAACGGCACGCTAGCACCGGCCGCTGACAGTCGATCACCCGTACGGGGGAGGGGCGGCGGCCGGGCCGCCGCCCCTCGTCCGGGCAGGTCAGAACGCCGAGTTGGCGCACCAGTGCGCGAGCAGTTCCTCGTCCCCGCGCACGTCGAGGCGGGCGGAGGCCAGGTCGAGCCGGCCGTACAGGAGCAGCAGCAGATCGGCGGCGCTCGCGCGTACGGTCGCGTCGGCCTCCGGGCCCGGGCCGTTCGCGTCGAGCCCGAAGCCGTCGAGCCCGAAGCCGTCGGGCCGCAGGCGGATCAGCCAGTCGCCGTCCGCGTCGGTGGCGTTGCCGTCGGTGGCGTTGCCGTCGGTGCGGGTGAAGCGGATGGTGCGGTCCGCGCCGCGCAGTTCGGCGATCCCCGGGGCGAAGAAGGCGGCGAAGGGCAGGTTGGTGAGGAATTCGGACACTCCGTCGGCGGCCAGCTCCGGGTCGAGCACCGGGGTGCGCCCGAGGGCGAGTTCCGCGTCGGCGCGGTGCACCAGGGTCTCGAACAGCATCCGCCGTACCCAGAAGCGGGCGTGCTGGTCGGCGCCCCAGGCCCACATCGGGGCGTCGAGGTCGGTCTCCGCGAACGCGGCGCCGGCCTCGGCCGCGGCCTCCGCCAGCCAGGCGGGGTAGCCGTCCGGCGCGGCGGGCAGCCGCAGGTCGACCTCGCGGCTGCGGGGCGGCTGCTGGATCCGCTGCCGGAGCAGGACGGTGAACCAGCGCTGCACGCTGCCGGTGTGGCGGGTGAGGTCGGTCAGTGTCCAGCCGGGGCAGGTGGGCACCGGGGTGGTCGGGTCGGCGTCCTGGAGGGCGGCGACGAGGCGGGCGGTCTCCGCGGCGACGGCGGCGCCGTGGTCGATGGTGGTCATGAGGGTGCTCGCTCGGTGTCGGGGTGGCGGGGCGGGGGGAAGCGGTCGGACGAGGGGGAAGCGGTCAGGCGAGGGGCTTGTCGACGACGGCCTTGGCGTGGCTGAAGGTGTCGAGGGAGTACTCGCCGTGGTAGCGGCCCATGCCGCTCTCGCCGACGCCGCCGAACGGCAGCTCGGGCATGGCGAGGTGGGAGACCGGCAGTCCGAAGGTGAGCGCGCCGGAGGAGGTCTCCTCGGTCAGCCGCTGCTTGGTGTGCGCGGACTCGGTGAAGGCGTAGAGGGCGAGCGGCTTGTCGCGCTCGTTGATGAAGGCGATCGCCGCGTCGAGGTCGGGCACGGCGACGATGGGCAGGATCGGGCCGAAGATCTCCGCCCGCATCACGGGGGCCTCGGGGGAGACGTCGGCGAGGACGGTCGGGGCGAGGTAGCGGTCGGCGCGGTCGTGGGTGCCGCCGGTGACGGTCCGACCGTCGCCGAGCAGCGCGGTGAGCCGGTCGAAGTGGCGCTCGTTGACGATCCGGCCGTACTCGCCGCCGGCCGCCGGGTCGTCGCCGTACAGCTCCCGGACGGCGTCGGCGAGGTGGGCCTCCAGCGCGGGCGCGCTCTCGCCGATGGCGAGGACGTAGTCGGGGGCGACGCAGGTCTGGCCGGCGTTGAGGAACTTGCCCCGGGCGATCCGCCGGGCGGTGACCGCGAGGTCGACGTCGGGTTCGACCACCACCGGGCTCTTGCCGCCGAGTTCCAGGGTGACCGGGGTCAGGTGCCGGGCGGCGGCCGTCATGACGATCCGGCCGACGGCGCCGTTGCCGGTGTAGAAGATGTGGTCGAAGCGCTGCTCCAGCAGTGCGGTGGTCTCCGGGACGGCGCCCTCGACGACCGCGACGGCCGCCGGGTCGAGGTAGCGCGGGAGCAGCCGGGCGAGCGCGGCGGAGGTCGCGGGGGCGAGCTCGCTGGGCTTGAGGACGGCCGCGTTCCCGGCGGCCAGTGCGCCGACCAGCGGGGACAGGGCGAGCTGGAGCGGGTAGTTCCAGGGCGCGATGATCAGGACCACGCCGAGCGGGTCGCGCACCACGCGGGCCGCGGCGGGCCGGAAGAACTCGGGCACGCCGGCGGGCTTCGGCCGCAGCCATTGCTCCAGGTGGGTGACGGTGTGGTCGAGCTCGTTGAGCGTGAAGCCGATCTCGGTGCGGTAGGCCTCGGCGGTGCTCTTGCCGAGGTCCTCGTGCAGGGCCTGGAGGAACGCCTCGGACTGCTCGGTGAGCAGCGAGCGCAGCGCCGCCAGCTGGGCCTGGCGCCAGGCGAGCGGCTTGGTCCGGCCGGTGTCGAAGGTGGCGCGCAGGCGGGCGACCGTGGCGGCGGCGGTCTCCGGGGCGGTCTCCGGGGCTTCCGGGGCGGCTCCCGGCGTGGCTTCGGGAGCGGCTTCCGGGGTGGCGGCGGGGGTGTGGTTCATGAGGGTCTCGGGGTCCTTCCAGCTGGCTTGAGGACGTCGATGGTTTATGACCTCAAGCATTCTTGGACGGTAAACCTCAATGGTTGAGGATGTCAAGCAATGTGCCTATGCTCGACACCGTGCACCAGAACCCCCACCCGGACCCACCGGCCACGCCGATCGAGCTGATGGATCAGCTCGCCCGGGTGGCCGCGGCCTACTACCGCCACTTCGCCTCCGCCGCGGCCGGGCACGGGCTGACCCTGATGCAGGGCAAGACCCTCAGCCTGCTCACCCGGCCGCGCTCCATGCGCGCCCTCGCCGGCCTGCTGTCCTGTGACGCCTCCAACGTCACCGGCATCGTCGACCGGCTGGAGGGCCGCGACCTGGTCCGCCGCGAGCCCGACCCCGCCGACCGCCGGGTCAAGAGCATCGCCCTGACCGACCGGGGCGAGCAGACCGTCCGGCTGATCCGGGCCGACCTGATGTCCGGCCTGACCGCGCTGGAACAGCTCTCCGGCCAGGACCGGGCCGCCCTGGGCGCGCTGCTGGACCGGGCGTTCCCCGAGACGGCGGCCCCGCCGGCCTGAGGCCGGGCCGCCGGTCCGAGGCGGGGCCGGAGTCAGGTCAGAGCTTCTCGGCCTCGTGGACCTGGTGGAGGTGGATGAGGACGTCGTGGGCCCGCCCGAGGGCGACGGAGGGCAGCGGGTCCTTCGTGAACGTGGACCCGGCCTCGTAGACGGGGCGGGCGGTGTCCAGCCAGTCGCGGACCACGCGCGGGGCGGTGCGCAGGTCGACGTAGTAGTCCTGGCGGCGGACCTGGTCCAGGGTGTACTCGTTCATGCCGGGCGTGGCCGCGGGCACGGTGTTCTTCTCCCAGTCGGTGCCGAGGGCGGCGCCCATGGTGAGGAAGGAGCCCCGGTCGAAGGTGAACCCGATGTTCAGGTACTCCGGGCCGAGGGTGTCGCGCAGGATCGCGCCCTGCGTCCTGGGGTACATCTCGGGATCGCTGGCCAGGTAGCCGACGTGCCCGTTGTGGGCCGAGAGCAGCATCCGGTCGCCGGTGTGGCGCTGCCACCACGCGGTGTTGTCGGCCATGGCCTGGTCGCGGAGGACCTCCGCGGCGTTCACCGAGGCCTTGTCGGTGAGTTCGAAGGTGGCGAAGGCGAAGGTCTGGGCGATGATGCGGGCGTGCTGCACGGCCCAGTCGTACTCCTCGCCGCCGGCGCCCTTGGCGGCGGTGACCAGGTCCAGCGCCTGCTGCGCCTTGGCGGCGTTCTCCTTCCGCTCGGCCACCGGCCGGTTCATCAGGTAGGCGACGGTGTCGTCGAGCGGGCGCAGGCCCGCGTACAGCCCGTCGACGCGCGCCAGGGCCGCGGGGTCGGTCTTTCGCAGGTAGGCGTCGACCCGGGCGAAGACCTCCTCGCCGAGCTTGGGGGCGCCGACGTCGTCGCCCATGAAGTGGACCGGGCGCTCCGGGTGCTGGCGGTTGTACTCGCGCATCCAGCTGATCAGGTCCACGAACTCCTGGCGCTCCCACGGTGATTGGCCCAGCTCGTCCTTGACGATCTGCCGGGCGTCGCCCTTGCCGTCCTGGAGGTACTTGTCGATCTTCAGGCCCGCCGACCAGCTCATCTCCAGGGCGAAGGTGGTGAAGCCCTTCTCCTGGACCAGGTAGCGGAAGACCCGCTCCTTCATGGTGAAGAACTCGTGCGAGCCGTGCGTGGCCTCGCCGAGGCCCACCACCTTGGCGTCCCCGACCATCGCGCCGAGCGCCCGCAGGTCGCTGGTGCTGCCGCCGGGCTCGGTCGACCGCAGCGGGTGCGCGGACCGCTCCAACGCGCGGACCACCGTGCTCCGCTGGCCGTCCGCCGCGGGAGCGGCGGAGGCCACCGGGGCCAGCAGGGCGGTGGTGGCGGCCGCCACCGTCGCCGCGATCAGCCCGCGCCGGCCGATCCGCCGCTTGTTCACCGTGGTCATGATCTCTCCTCAGTTTCCTTGTCCCGAAAGCTCGGTGAGATGATCATCGTTCGCGGCGGGGGTGCGGCGCGCTGGGGCCGACCGCCGGGTTCTTCGGGGGGATAACCCCCGACCTGCGTCGATGCGGGCTCCGCCCGGTGGGTCAGAGCGCCGCGGCGCGGTGCGTCGGGCGGCCGTCCAGGACGGTGAGCAGCACGGGGACGTCCGGCAGTTCGGTGGCGGGGGTGGTGAGCGGGTCGGCGGCCAAGGCGGTGAGGTCGGCGCGGTGCCCGACGGCGATCCGGCCGGCCTGCTGCTCCTCCCCGGCCGCGTGCGCGGCGTTGACGGTCATCGCCCGCAGCGCCTCCAGGGCGGTGAGCGCCTGCCCGGGGTGGTGCGGCGGCTGGGTCAGGTCGCGGCTCGGGCGGCGGTGGCGGGCGCCGGCCAGCACGCCGAGCGGCGGGTAGGGGGCGATCGGCCAGTCCGAGCCGAGCACGACGGTGGCGCCCGCGTCCCACAGGTCGCGGCAGCGCCAGGCGCGGTCGGCGCGCTCCTCGCCGAGGCGGCGGGACCAGTTGTCGGTGTGGTCGGCCCGGGTGAAGTCGCAGCAGTGGGTGGGCTGCATGGAGGCGGTCACGCCCAGCTCGGCGAAGCGCCGCACGACGGAGTCCGGGACGGTCTCGATGTGTTCGATCCGGTGCCGGACGGTTCGCGCCCCGGCGGCGGCCGCCTCCGGCCTTTGCGCCGAGGCCGCGGCCACGGCGTCGAGCGCGTGGCGGACGGCGGCGTCGCCGATGGCGTGGGTGGCGGTCGGCACGCCGGCGCGGTGCAGGTGCGCGATGACGCGGGTGTACTCCGCCGGGTCCGGCCAGAACGCGTGGGTGGACTCGCCGTGGCAGTCCGGGCGTTCCAGCCAGGCGGTGCCGTTGTCGATGGTGCCGTCCATGAACAGCTTGACGCCGTCGACCCGCCAGAGCCGGCCGCCCCGGTGCTGCTGTTCGACGAGGGCACGTAGCCCGTCCGCGTCCACCCCGGGCTGGCACCAGGGGGCGACCCGCAGCCGCAGCGGCAGGCCGCCCGCCTCGTCGAGTTCGGTGTAGAGGTCGAGGCTGTCGCCGTTCGCGTCCATCGCGTGGCCGCCGGTGAGGCCGGCGGCGGCCATGGCGGCGAGCGCGGCGGCCAGGCGGGCACGGCGTTCGGCCCGGGTCGGCTGCGGGGCGGCGCGTTCGACCAGTTCGCAGGCGGCGTCCTCCAGCAGCAGGCCGGTGGGGCGCCCGGTCGCGTCGCAGACCACCTCGGCGGCCTGGGCGAAGCTGCGCGGGCCGTCGACGCCGGCGAGTTCCAGGGCGCGCGGGCTGGCGAGCATGGAGTGGGCGTCGAAGAGTTGGAGCAGCGCCGGGACGCCGTCGAGGACGGGCGCGAGCGCGGCGGACTCCACCGGCCGGTCGCCGAAGACGTTCGGGTCCAGGCCCCAGGCGTGCAGCCAGGCGCCGGGGGCGAGGGTGCGGACCTCGGCGGCGAGGGCGGCGCGGACCCCGGCGAGGTCGGTGCAGCCGGAGAGGTCGAGGCCGTGGGTGAGTTCGGCGCCGGTGACCGGGTGCAGGTGCCCGTCGACCAGCCCGGGGGTGACGACGGCGCCCTTCAGGTCGATCACGGTGGTGGCGGCGTCGGCGAGCCGGCGGATCTCCCGGTCGTCGCCGAGGGCGGCGATCCGGCCGTCGGCGACGGCCAGGGCGGTCTGCGGGAGGGGGCCGCCGGTCGCCGGGTCGAGCAGGCGGGCGGACAGGAGGACGAGGGAGGTGCGCACATCGGCTCCAACGGTGCTGCGGGGTGGGGGAGTTGAGGGGCGGAGTGGTCAGTCTTTCCAGGTGAGGGAGCCGTCGGGCAGGCCGAGTTCGCGTTCGGCGGTGGCCACGGCGAGCCGGGTGACGGCGGAAGGGTGGTCGCGCAGGCCGGTGTTGGCGTGGGCGGCGAGGCCGTCGATCACGACCAGGATCTGAAGGACCGTCACATCAACGTCCTCGGTGCGGAATTCACCCTGGGTGACGCCTGCCTCGATGACGCCGCCGAGTCGTCCGCGCCAGCCGGCCTGCTGCTCCAGGACCCGGTCGCGCAGGACGGGCCGGTAGCGGCTGAGGTGGCGGGCGTTGATCCAGAGCCGGCTCATGTCGTCGTAGGCCGGCCCGGTGGCGCGGGCGAAGAACCGTGCGAGGTGGTGCAGTGGCGACCCGTCGTGCGGGTCGGCGGGCAGCAGCGTCTCCAGTTCGGCGGTGGCGGCGCTGCCGAAGGCCTCGGCGACGAGGTCCTCGACGGCGGGGAAGTAGTGGCTGATCAGACCGGGGCGGACGTCGAGCTGCTCGGCGATCCTGCGCAGCGTGATGCATTCCAGGCCCTCGGTGAGGGCGGCGGCGGCGGCTGCCCCGACGATCTCCGCCCGCCGGTCGTCGGCGGATTTGCGGACCCGTTTGCGCTGAACGCTTGACGTCATGTGCCGGATGCTATTGAGTGTGCGACCAATAAGCAAGCAGGTGGGCACGACACCCCCACGGAGGGCCCCCAATGGCGTCCACGCTCCCGGACCACCCCCACCCCGACACCCGCGCCGCCGCGCCGCTCCAGCAGGAGCGGGCCGGCCGGGTCGAGGTCCACGGCATCGACCACATCCCCGAGACCGAACGGCGCGGCCGCGCCCGCGAACTCTTCCCCGTCTGGGCGGCGGCCAGCGTCAACTACCTCAACCTGGTCGTCGGCGGCGCCCTCGTCCTGGCCGGGCTCGACCTGCTCCAGGCGTTCGCGGTGGTCGTCGTCGGCAACCTGTTCTGGCTGGGCACCGGCCTGCTGGCGGTCTCCGGACCGGCCGCGGGCGCGCCCAGCGAGGTCATCACCCGCGCGATGTACGGCGTCCTCGGCAACCGCGTGAACAACGCCGTCACCGGCTGGATGATCTCCGTCTGCTACTTCGCGCTCAACCTCGCCGCGGCCGCCGTCGCCGCGTTCTCGCTCGCCGAGCAGGCCGGGATCACCCCGACCACCCCGATCAAGATCGCCATCGTGGTGGCCATCGTCGTGGTGACGCTCACCATCAGCGTCTACGGCCACGCCGCGATCCTCCGGCTCTACCTGCCGATCACCCTGGCGCTCGCCGCCGCCTTCGCCGTCGTCGGGTACGTGGTGCTCCGGCACGCCGACTTCGGCTACGCGCCCGCCGAACCGCTCTCCGGCACCCGCCTGTGGTCCGCCGTCCTGGCCGGCGTCACCCTGATCGCCTCCGGCCCGCTGTCCTACACCACCAGCGCCGACTTCTCCCGCTACCTGCCGCACACCACCTCCCCGCGCGCCGTCCTCGGCTGGACGGCCCTCGGCGGCTTCCTGCCCAGCGTCGCCGTCGGCGGCCTGGGCGTACTCGCCGCCAGCGCCGTCGACATGACGGATCCGCAGGCCGCCCTCCAGCGGATCCTGCCCGGTTGGTTCGACCCGGTCTTCCTGCTCGCCCTGGTCGTCGGCACGATCGCGGTCAACGCGCTCACCGCCTACAGCGCCGGCCTCGCCCTGCAAGCCGTCGGCATCAGGATCCGCCGCACGCTCAGCGTGCTCGTCGACGGCACCGTCGCCGTCTGCCTCACGCTGTACGCGCTGCTGGTCTCCAACTTCCTCGACACCGTCAGCAACGTGCTCCAGCTGACCGTCGTCCTGCTCGGCCCCAGCACCGCGATCTACGCCACCGACATCCTGCTGCGCCGCAACCGCTACGACGGCCGCGCGCTCACGGACGAGACCCCTGGCAGCCCCTTCTGGTACCGGGCGGGCGTCAACCCGGCCGGTGCGCTCGCCCTCGCGGCCGGGGTGGCCGGCGCCGCGCTGTGCGTGGACACCCTGTACACCGGGCCGGTGGCCGCGCTCGTCGGCGCGGACCTCGCGCTGCCGGTCGGCATGGTCGTCGCGGCGGCGGTGTACGCGGTGCTGATGCGCGGGAAGCTGAACCGCCGGGGCGCCTGAGCGCCTGAGCGCGGCCGTCCGACGGCCCCCGTCGAACTGCCCTTCCTCCGAAGGGTGCTGAGGTCGACCGGCCGGGACGCTTCCGGGGGCCGCCGGTTGAACGGGCCCCGGCAGCCGGACAGAACAACCGGAGGACAGCCCAGCAGGGCGTCAGTCAGTGGCAGAGCCACGACCACCAGGGACCCGGTTAGAACTATCAGTGTCAGTGGCGTCCGTTAGGGTGCGGACCGGCGGCGGCCACGCGGGCCGGCGCGAGGTGAGGGGGCGTCATGACGGACGGTACCGAAGGGGCGGGGGGCGAGGAGGGCATCCGGTGGCTCGCGGACGCCGGGCGCTCCGTCGACGGCGTCCTGTTCGCCCGGGGGATACCGCCGCAGGAGCTCGCCCGCCGGATGGGCGCCGATCCGGCCGCCGCGGCCGGGCCGCTCAGCGGCACCGAGGTGTGGGACCTCGACATCGAGGTGTTCCGCCCGAGCGACGACGGCGACGGCGTGATCCGGGTCGGCGAGTCCGGTGACTGGTCCTTCGCGGTCGAGTACGGCGACTCCACCGGCGGCGAACGGCTCACCGAGATAGCGCGCGACGGGGTCGAGGTGGTCCACTTCCGCCCGATGCCGGACCACCCGCCGGCGCTGCTCGACTACGCCCGCGACGGCGCCGTGCTGTGCGGGTTCGGCCTCGCCGAGGAGCGCTGGCGCTGGGGCCGGGAGCCCGACCTGCTGGTCCCCGAGCTGGTCGCCGCAGGCGTCCTGGAGCCCGACGGGATCACCCGCGGTCCCGGGGGCGAGCCGCCCGCGGCCGTCCGCCGCCGCACCCTCGGCGCGGTCGGGCGGCGGTTCGGGCTGAGCCTGCCCCGGGCCGTCCTCGGCGAACTGCGGCTGACGGCGTACGCGGTGCGGGGCAGGCCGGGGATGGATCCGCCGGGTCGTTGAGCCGGGGCCGGCCCCGGGCCCGCCCCGGCCGCGCGCTGGACGTTTTGGACGCCCCGGACGCGTGTTCAGTCGGAGCGTGGCCCGGTCCGGGCGGCCCGGGCCTCCAGGTAGCGCCGCTCGGCGAGGCTGGCGGTGGCCTTCGCGGCGCGCCGGTAGTGCTCGTGGGCGCCGGCCGGGTCGCCGGCCTTCTCCAGCAGGTGCGCCCGGACGGACAGCAGCCGGTGGTGCCCGGCCATCCGCCCGTCACCGTCCAGGGCGGACAGCAGGGCCAGCCCGGCGGCCGGGCCGTCCGTCTCGGCGAGCGCGATCGCCCGGTTGAGGGTGACCATCGGGTTGGGCGCGATCCGTTCCAGGATCAGGTAGAGGGCGTGCACCTGGGGCCAGTCGGTCTCCTCGGCGGTGGCCGCGTCGGCGTGCGTGGCCGCGATGGCGGCCTGCAACTGGTAGGGCCCCAGGGGCGGGCCGGCCAGCGCCGCCTCGGCCAGTCCGACGCCCTCGTCGATCAGCGCCCGGTCCCAGGCCTTGCGGTCCTGCTCGTCCAGCGGCACCAAGTCGCCGGCCGGGGTGGTCCGGGCCTCCCGGCGGGCGTGGGTCAGCAGCATCAGTGCGAGCAGCCCGGTCACCTCGTCGTCCCCGGGCAGCTGCGCGTGCACCGTCCTGGTCAACCGGATCGCCTCGCGCGCGAGGTCGGGGCGGTGCAACTCCGGCCCGGAGGTGGCGGTGTAGCCCTCGTTGAAGATCAGGTAGAGCACGTGCAGCACGACTCGCAGCCGTTCCTCGCGCTCCGCGCCGTCCGGCAGGGCGAACGAGCTGCCGGCGGCCCTGATGCGCTGCTTGGCCCGGCTGATCCTGGCCGCCATGGTGGCCTCCGGCACCAGGAACGCGCGGGCGATCTCGGCGGTGGTCAGACCGCCGACCGCCCGCAGCGTCAGGGCGGTCCGGGAGGCCGCGGTGAGCGTCGGATGGCAGCACAGGAACAGCAGGACGAGCGTGTCGTCGGTGTCCGGCACCTCCGGCGGCACCACCTCGGCGGCCGTTGCCGACTCCCGTTCGCGGCGCGCGCGGTCGCGGCGCAACTGGTCGATGAGCCGCCGGGCCGCGACGGTCACCAGCCAGCCGTGCGGATTGTCCGGCATCCCCTCGGACGGCCACTGCAGGGTGGCGGCGAGAACGGCCTCCTGGACGGCGTCCTCGCACCCTTCGAACCGGCCGTACCGGCGAACCAAGGTGCCGAGGACCTGCGGCGTGAGCGCACGCAGCAGGTCCTCGAAGTCCGGTGCTGTCATGCCTCCAAGTGTCCGTCGGCGAACATCACCTGCCGCACCTCGACCCCCAGGCCCTCGATCGCGGTGTCCGGGATCCGCGCCGCCAGCGCGATCGCCCGCTCCTTGTCCTCGCAGTCGATCAGGTAGAAGCCGCCCAGGTACTCCTTGGCCTCCAGGAACGGGCCGTCGGTCACCACCGGCTGGCCGTTGCGCACGGTCACCACGGCGGCCTGGGTCGGATCGACCAGTGCCTGGGTGGTGATCAGCTCTCCGGACGCCTTCAGCGCCTCGATGAACTCGCCGTGGCCGTGGCCGATCGCCGCCTTCTCCTCGTCGGTCAGCGCGTCCATCACGGCCGGGTTGATGTGCAGGCTGATCAGGAACTTCATCTCGTGCTCCTCGTGGTTCGCGGGCCCGGCTGGGCTCCTCGACCGGTGGTCGGAGCCGTCGCCGCGGTCTTGACGTCCTCCGCCGGACATTCGGAGGAATCTTCGCGGCCGCAGCGCCACCTCGCACCTCGCCCGCCTCGGGAGGGCCGGGGGCCGGGGAGCCCGCCCCGCTGTCACCCGGGAGTGTGATGGTCACGTCACATCGGGCGCCGCTACTGTTACCCGGTGGCGGAGCGTCACATGGAGCGGGTGGGCCGTCCCGGCCCGGTCCCGTCGGGAGGGGCAGTCATGAAAAGCACTCGTCGTGTGTTCGGAGCGGTGCTCGCGGCCGCCGCCCTGGCCGCCTGCGCCCCGTCGACGTCGCCCGCCGCGGCCTCGATCGCCGCGCCGGCCGCCTCGGGGTCCGAGGGAGCGAGGGGAGCCGCGCCGGCCGCGGTGGCGAGCGGGAAGACGGCCTGGACCGGCCAGTTCCGCGGTTACGGGACGGACCAGTGGAAGCACGCCTGGGGCGCGGCCGACCAGGGGACGTGGGGCGGTTCGGACTTGAGCGCGGTCGACGACGCGGCCGCTCCCGGGGGCGGCTCGGCGCTCCAGGTCATCTACGGGGCCGGGTCCTCCTCCAACCAGTGCGCAGACTGCCCGAACCCGGGCGGCGGACAGTTCTACACGGATCTGACCAGCCTGGGCCTGTCCGCCCTGGCCCAGGGCAAGACGCTGGACCTGAAGTACTCCCTCAAGTTCCCGGCCGGCCGGGACTGGGGCAAGGCGGGGAAGCTGCCCGGACTGTACGGCGGCAGGATCGGCGAGGAGTCGGGCGGCAACCACGGCGCAGGCTGGTCGACGCGCTACATGTGGCGCGGCGCCAAGGGCGTGCCGGACAACGGCGAGGTCTACCTCTACACCCCGACCAACTCCGGCCCGACCGGCTACGGGGTGGACGAGGGGCTCGGCGACTGGCGGTTCCAGGCCGACGGCGCGTGGCACAGCGTCGAGCAGCTGGTCGACCGCGGCACCGGGGACGTCACCGTCTGGTACGACGGCCGCCAGGTCTACGCGGCGCGCGGGGTGGCCTCGGGCATCGGCGGGATCCCCTTCGGTGGCGTGTTCTTCTCCACCTTCTACGGCGGCCACGACACCAGTTGGGGCCCGGCGAGCACCCAGCGTGCCTACTTCGCGGACTTCTCGCTGTCCTCCGGCGTCCAGCACTGACCCGTCAGCCGACCGTCACCGTCACGGTGAAGGCCCGCTGCCCGGGTGGGCAGGCCAGCGCCTCGCCGCAGGTGGTGCGGTGGGCGGAGAGGCGGGCCGTGCCGGGGGAGGCGGCGAGGAAGCCGGCGGTGACCCGGCCGCAGCCGCCGCCCGGCCGGCAGGAGGGGGCGGGGGTGGTCGCGGTGGCGGTCGGACGCAGCGTCCGCGGGCTGTCGCCGGCGGCCGGGGACCAGTAGGTGCTGTGCAGCTCGACCCGGATGACGGTGCCGGGTGCCACCCGTACGGTCGTGCCGTCGGCGTGCTCGTCGAGCACCAGGGCGGGCGGGCCCGGTGCGGCGGGGCCGGTGTTCGACGAGCAGCCGGCCGCCAGGGCGAGCAGGGCGGCTGCCGCGAGCGTTCGCACCGTCACGGCTCTCCTCCTTCACAGGGCGCGGGGTGCGGTGCCGCTGGGGCGCGGTGTCCTTGGGACGCGGTGCCGCCGGGGCGGGCCGTGGTGGCCCGCCCCGGCGGCGTCAGGGGCGTGGACGGGCGGCCGTCAGGAGACGGTCACGTCGTCGTAGTAGGTGTAGGTCGGGTCGCCCGGGTAGTTGTCGTCCACGTTGGTGAGGGTGAGCGTGTAGCTGTGGCCCGGGGTGACGGTGCCGGAGGCGGACTTCCAGCCGAGGCCGCTGGTGCAGGTCTTGGCGAGCACCGTGGTCGTGGTGTTGGTGGTGTTGTCCTTGAGGGTGGCGGTCGCCCAGTCGTAGGTGACGGTGTCCGGGCAGGTGACGTCGTACCAGAAGGCGACCTTGCTGCTGCCGGTCGGGGCGGTGAAGGTCTGGCTGGCCGTGGACGTGGTGGTGGGGCCGGTGGAGCCGAGCATCGCGCCGTAGCCGCCGGTGTGCTTGGCGGCGCTGGAGGCGGCGGCGCTGCCGGTGGAGGCCCAGCCGCTCAGGGTGCCGGTCTCGAAGCCGCCGTTGGTGAGGCCGCCGCCGCCCGCGGAGGTGACGGTCCAGCCGAAGGCGGCGGAACCGGCGGCGCCGGTGGCGTCCTTGGCGGTGACCGTGACGTTCGCCGTGCCGGCGGTGGTCGGGGTGCCGCTGATCAGGCCGGAGGCGGAGATGGACAGGCCGGCCGGCAGGCCGCTCGCCGTGTAGGTGAGGGTCTGGCCGGAGGCGCTGTCGGTCGCCGCGATCTGCAGGCTGACGGCCTTGCCGGTGGTGCCGGTCTGGGCGCCCGGGTTGGTGACGGTGACGGTGTTGCCGGTCGTGCCGCCGACGATCGGGTGGGACATCTCGCAGCCGCCCGCACCGCTGTTGAAGTCGTTCGCCCAGGTCGACTGCATGGCGAAGCTGCCGGTGGTGAAGCCGACGTTCGCCGAGGCGCCCTGGCCGCTGCTGACCCAGGCGCACTTGTCGCCGTTCTCGGCGCCGCTGCTGTCGGTCCAGCCGCCGGCCGGGTTCTGGTCGGTGATGGTCTCGGCGTACTCGTGGCCCTCGACGATGGTGACGCCGTCCAGGGTGCCGGCCGTCCCCGCGTTGACGAAGCCCTGGCCGCAGCCGGAGCCCGCGTCGGTCACGTACGGCAGGTTGGTGAAGGCGAGTTCGCCGTACGGGGAGGAGACGGCGCCGCCGGTGAGCGTGGTGTCGCCGGTGTAGTCGTGCCAGGCGCAGAAGTTGCCGGACGCGGTGTTGAAGCCGTCGGGGGTGGTGCCGGTGGGGGAGACGACGACGTACTGGTCGTTCCGGTTGGCCGCGGCCGTGGTGTTGCCGAAGTGGCCGGACGCCTTGACCGCCTCGGCGCCGATCTGGTTGCCGGTCGCGGAGGCGGGCGCCGCGGCGGAGGTGTCCACCCAGACGCCGGCGAGCGCGCCGCCGGTGGGGTAGGCGACGTGCGCGGAGTTGCTTGGGCAGGTCTGGGAGCCGGCGGCGACGCCCTCGCAGTACTGCGTCATGACGCCGGACCAGAGTTCGTTGCCCGCGCCGATGCCCTTGAACAGCTGCTGGAGGCGGGGGGCCATGCCCTTGGCGTCGCCGCTGAGCGTGGTGTTGCCGTTGGCGTCGGTGCCGGAGCTGCCCCACTGGGAGCCCCAGAACACCAGGTAGACGTGCTCCGGTCCGGTGGTCACGCCGATGCTCGGACTGCCCGCCCCGCCACCGTAGTTGAGGTTGTTGGCGGAGGTGGCGTTCGGTGCGGCCTGGTGGCCGCGCAGCGGGACGGCGCCGTGCCGGTACGGGTGGTTCGCCGACGCCGCGGGGTGCGCGGCGTCGTCGGGCTGCGCCTGGGCGGGTGCCGCGGTGAAGCCGGCCGCCGCGAGGGCGAGCGCGGCGACGCCGGTGAGCGCCGCCCGTCCGGCGAGACGGAACGTGGGGGTTCGGCCCATGTGAGGGTTGCCTCTCTCATGCCGACCGCCCGGGCACCGGTGGGTGACGGGTGGTCGCGAAGGACAGGGAGAGGCCGGAGGCGGTGGAACGCCTGGATGACCCGCCGCACAACGGATCACCGGGGGGAAACAGGCCCGCCTCGGCCGCCGAGAAGCAAAGCAGCCGCCGGAGAACGGGGTCAACGAGCCTGACGGTAAAGTGAGTTGCCTTGATTCCCGCGTAATGGAAAAGCCCCCAGGCGGAGGGGGCGGCGGTTCGGATTCTCCGAGCCCACACACTGTATGCGGGTTTCCGTTAACCGTATGAACAGCCTTGGCCCAAAACAGATTTGATGGTGAGAAACAGGTAAGACATTAGCCGCCGGGCAGGCGCGCACGCAAGCGTGAGCCTCCGACGTGTGGAGACCGCCTCCCTGGTATTGGGAAGGCGGTCTTCGGTATCACCAGGGGGGGCTGGCGAAACGTCAGTGTTTGTTGATGAAGCCGGTTCAGGCCATGAGTGCGGCGTTGCGCAGCCGGGCGGCGGAGCGGGCCAGGAGGAACGCCGCGAGCAGGGCGGGGCAGAAGCCCACCACGCAGGCGGCGAGGACGGCTGTCGCGGTCAGGCCGAACGGGGACACGACGGCGGCGGCGATGCCGGCCAGCGGAGTGACCAGGACGGGGGAGAACAGCAGCAGGGCTGCCAGCCGCTTCTCCCGGCGGCTCCACTGCGTGGACCGCCAGACCCTGCTGGCGGCGATGACGGCGGCGGCCAGCGCGAGCGGGGGCCCGATGACCGGGACGAACGACAGTGGCACCGGCAGCACCGCGAAGACCAGGGTGCGGACGGTGCGGCCGCGGCTCTCCGGCTCCGGCCGGGCGCCGCCCTCCTCGTCGAGCGCGGCGTCGGCGATCTGCCGGGGGCTGCCCAGCTGCTCCAGGACCCGCCGGACGGCGGCCTCGTCGGCGGGGTCGCACTCGGCGAGCGAGACCTCGATGTGCTCGCGCAGGTCCGCGAGCAGTTCGCGGCGGCGCTCCTCGGGCAGCGGGGCGGTGTACCGGGCGACCGCGTCCAAGTGGGCGCGGACCAGGGGGTGCTCGATGGGGTTGTTCACGGGTTCTCTCCCGGGGCCAGGACGTGGTCGACGGTTTCGCGGAAGGCGGGCCACAGCGTGGTGAACTCCTCCAGTGCGCTGCGGCCGGTGTCGGTGAGGGTGTAGTACCGGCGGGACGGGCCGCTGGCCGAGTCGCGCAGGAAGGTGTCGGCGAGGCCGGCCCGGCGAAGCCGGGACAGCAGGGGGTAGATGGTGCCCTGGCTGGTCGCCAGCATCGGGAACCGGCCGAGCTCCTGCAGCAGCTCCACCCCGTACCGGGGGCCGTCCCGCAGCAGCGCCAGGACGCAGTACTCCAGTACGCCCTTGCGCAGTTGCGTCGCCACCGGCCCGTCGGCCGCACCGGCGTCGCCGTCGTGGTGTGTGATGCCAGGTACCATGCGATGCAAGATAGCATGCGACGCCAGGTAGTGGGCGGTCCGGACGACGGCCGCAGGAGCGACCTCACCCGGACGGCGGGTGGCAGCCGGACCGCCGCACGCCCCTCCACCGGCCCTTCCGACGGGCGTGACCGCACCACCACCCCTAGGGTCTGTGGTGCGTTGACCGTGCCGAGCGCCGGGGCGTACGCCGCCCCGCCGTCCGCCGGGGCGCGCCCGGCAACCCGAGAGGTGGACCGCTCCATGCACACCGTCGTCCGCGGCGCCGGCGCTTTCGGCCTGGCCGCGCTGCTGCTCGCCTGTGCCGCCGGCTGCCAGGGCGACGCCCGCTCCGCCGTCGAGCCCGCGCCGACCTCCCCGGCCGGCTCGCCCGGCTCACCCGCCGCGTCCGCGACCGGACTCGCGGCCCAGCATCTCGACTGGCAGGCCTGCCCGGCCCCCAGCCCCGCGCAGGGCAGCGGCACCGCGCCCGCCGGTGACTGGCAGTGCGCCACCCTCAAGGCGCCGCTGGACCACGGCAAGCCGGACGGCGAGACCATCGACCTGGCCATGATCCGGAGCCGGGCCAAGGACGAGCAGCACCGGATCGGCTCGCTGCTGTTCAACTTCGGCGGCCCCGGCGCCTCCGGCGTCGCCACGCTGCCCGCCCTCGCCGCCGACTACGCCTCCCTCAACGCCCGCTACGACCTGGTGAGTTTCGACCCCCGCGGGGTCGGCGCCAGCGCCGGGGTGAGCTGCCTGGACGACAAGGCGATGGACGTCAGCCTGGCAATCGACAACACCCCCGGGACCCCCGACGCGGTGAAGGCGCTGGACACCAGCAACGCGCAGTTCACCGCCGCCTGCGAGCACAACTCCGGTCCGGTGCTGCCCTACGTGGACACCGAGAGCGCCGCCCGCGACCTCGACCTGATGCGACAGGTGCTCGGCGACCAGAAGCTCTTCTACTTCGGCATCAGCTACGGCACCCAGCTCGGCGGCGTCTACGCGCACCTGTTCCCGCAGGAGGTCGGCCGGATCGTCCTGGACTCGGTCGTCGACCCGACGAAGGACCCGCAGCAGTCCGCGCTCGGCCAGGCCAAGGGCTTCCAGCTCGCCTTCGACAACTTCATGAAGGCCTGCGCCGCCGAGGAGGCCGCCGTCTGCCCGACGGGTGCCGGCGGCGTCGAGGGCACGGCGGCGGTCACGGCGCTGCTGCAGAAGCTGGAGCAGTCCCCGCTGCCCACCACCAGCGGGCGGCAGCTCACCGAGACCCTGGCCGTCACCGGCATCGCCGCCGCCCTGTACAGCGAGGAGACCTGGCCCGTCCTGGCCGCCGGGCTCACCGAGGCGATGCAGCAGGGCACCGGCAACACACTGCTCCAGCTCTCCGACGCGATGTTCGGGCGCGACCCACAGGGGCGCTACACCAACCTGAGCGCCGCCAACCGGGCGATCAACTGCGTGGACGCCCGGCAGCGCTACTCCGACCAGGACGTCGAACAGCAGCTGCCGCAGTTCCGCGACGCCTCCCCGGTGTTCGGCCCCTACTCCGCCTGGGGCCTGACGAGCTGCACCGGCTGGCCGGTGCCGGGCAAGGCCGACCACCCGGACGTCTCGGCCGCCGGCGCGGCCCCGATCGTGGTGGTCGGCACCACCGGCGACCCGGCCACCCCGGTCGAGGGCGCCCACGCGATGGCGCAGCAGCTCGGCCCGGGCGTCGGCGTCAACGTCACCCTCCAGGGCGAGGGCCACGGCGGCTACAACACCGGCGACCCGTGCCTGAAGCAGGCCGTGGACGCCTACCTGCTGGACGGCACCGTGCCGTCCGACGGGAAGACCTGCAGCTGAGAAGTGGCCCACCGCAATGGTGATCGATTGGCCCTGGAAAGCGGTCCACTCGGCGTCTAGGCTCTTCACCGTGACCACCAAAGTCGATTTCTACTTCGATCCGATCTGCCCGTTCGCCTGGATCACCTCCCGGTGGATCCGTGAGGTCGAGCGCCACCGCGAGCTCGACCTCACCTTCCGGGTGATGAGCCTGTCCGTCCTCAACGAGGGCCGCACCGACCTGCCCGAGCGCTACCAGCGCCTGATGACCACCGGCTGGGGCCCCGTCCGGGTCTGCATCGCCGCCGCCGAACAGCACGGCGAGCACGTGCTGCGCGACCTGTACACCGAACTCGGCACCCGCCTGCACGACCAGGACCGGCCCGCCGACGACGCCGTCATCCGGGAGGCCCTGGTCGCGGCCGGACTGCCGGAGGAGCTCGCCGCCGCGGCCGACAGCACGGCGTACGACGTCGTGCTGCGCAAGAGCCACCACGAGGGCATGGACCCGGTCGGCGAGGAGGTCGGCACGCCGACCATCCACGTCGACGGCGTCGCCTTCTTCGGCCCGGTGCTGAGCGCCATCCCGCGCGGCGAGGACGCCGTCCGGGTCTTCGACGGGGTGCGGCTGCTGGCCGGCTACCCGAACTTCTTCGAGCTCAAGCGGACCCGGACCGGCTCGCTCGACTTCTCCTGACGGCGCCGCCGGCCCCCGCGCCGGGGCCGGCCGGTTCGTCCTGGACCTCCCGTCCGGGCCCTTCTCGCCCCACCATGGAGGGGGAAGGCCCGGCGGCGGAGAGGTGGTGGGCGCGGATGATCACCCGAATCCGGCTGCGCGCCGCCCGCCACCCCGCGACCCCGCCGCCCCCGGGCGGGGGCCCAGAGCGGCCCCGCACCCCCGGCGGCCCGCCGCCGCCCAAGCCGCCCCCGCCCGCGATGCGCCGCTGGCTGCTGCCCGTCGCCGTCCTGGTGACCCTGCTGCTGCTCATCCTGTTCTCGCGCTCCGGCTCGACCGGCGCCAACTACGGCTACACCGACTTCCTCAACCGGGTCGGCGCCGGCCAGGTGCAGACCGTGGACATCACCGACACCGGCGGGGTCACCGGCACCCTCAAGGACGGCACGCACTTCACCAGCCAGATCCCGACCGCCCTGGACACCTCCCAGCTCAGCGGCGAGCTGGCCGGCCAGCACGTCGACATCACCGCCAGCCACAGCGGCGGCAGCTCGGTCTGGTCCACGCTGCTGCTGTTCCTGCCGCTGCTGCTCTTCGGCGGGCTGTTCCTCTGGTCCGGCCGGATGGCCGCCCGCTCGCTCGGCGGCGGCCTGAGCGCCATCGGCCGCTCCCGCGCCAAGATCATCGAGGCCGAGCGGCCCGCCACCCGCTTCGCCGACGTCGCCGGGTACGAGGGCGTCAAGCAGGAGGTCAGCGAGGTGGTCGACTTCCTGCGCAGCCCCGAACGCTACGCCGCCGCCGGCGCCAAGGGCCCGCGCGGGGTGATCATGGTCGGCCCGCCCGGTACCGGGAAGACCCTGCTCGCCCGGGCCGTCGCCGGAGAGGCCGAGGTGCCCTTCCTCTCCGTGACCGGCTCCGGCTTCGTCGAGATGTTCGTCGGCGTCGGCGCCTCCCGCGTCCGCGACCTCTTCGACGAGGCCCGCAAACGCGCGCCGTCCATCATCTTCATCGACGAGATCGACGCCGTCGGCGGCCGCCGCGCGGGCGGCACCCGGCTCGGCGGCAACGACGAACGCGAACAGACCCTCAACCAGCTGCTCTCCGAGATGGACGGCTTCGACCCGACCACCGGCATCGTCGTCATCGCCGCCACCAACCGCCCGGACGCCCTCGACCCGGCCCTGCTGCGCCCCGGCCGGTTCGACCGCCAGGTCACCGTCCCGCTGCCCAACCAGGCGGAACGGGCCGCGATCCTCGCCGTCCACGTCCGCGGCAAGACCCTCGCCCCCGATGCCGACCTGAACCGCATCGCCCGCGGCACACCCGGCTTCTCCGGCGCCGACCTCGCCAACCTGGTCAACGAGGCCGCCATCAACGCCGTCCGCGCCGACCGCGCCACCCTCACCGCCGACGACCTCGACACCGCCCGCGACCGCGTCCTGCTCGGCCGCCGGGACTCCTCCAACGCGCTGCTGCCCGAGGAGCGCCACGCCGTCGCCGTCCACGAGTCCGGGCACGCCCTGACCGCCGCGCTGTGCGAACACGCCGACCCCGTCGCCAAGGTGACCATCCTCCCGGCCGGCGTCTCCCTCGGCGCGACCGAACAACTCCCCGAAGCGGAACGCCACCTGTACACCGAGGGCTACCTGATCGACCTGATCACCGTCCAGCTCGGCGGGCGGGCGGCCGAGCTGGTGGTCTTCGGGGAGGGCTCCACCGGCGCCGCCAACGACCTCGCCCACGCCACCGGCGTCGCCACCCGGATGGTCCGCGAATTCGGCCTCTCCCCGGAACTCGGCCCGGTCGGCTACTCCAGCGGCTCCCCGAACTACCTCGGCGACGGCCCCGAGGACCTGTTCCGCCGCCCGTACTCCGAGCAGACCCAGCGCGCCGTCGACGAGGCGGTGGCCCGCCTGCTGCGCCGCGCCGAACGCCGCGCCGTCGACCTGCTCCGCGAACACCGCCACCACCTCGACGAACTGGCCGCCCTGCTGGTCGCCCAGGAGACCGTCGACGGCGCCGTCGTCCTCGACATCCTGCGGCACCCCGCGTAGGCGCTCGCCCCGGCCTGCCGCAGCACCGCCACCACCTCGTCGAACGCGCGGAACCCGCTGGTAGCGTCCAGGGCGGGCACCCACCGTGTCACCTTCACCCGGGAGTCGATATGACCGAACCCCTGTCCGCCGACCTCCAGCGGGAGATCGCCCGCACCCTGCGGGTGGCCCCCGTCCCCAGCCCCGAGCAGGAGGCCGAGCGCCGGGCCGACTTCCTCGCCGACCAGCTCCGGGCGGCCGGCGCCCGCACGCTGGTGCTCGGCATCAGCGGCGGCGTCGACTCCACCACCGCCGGGCGGCTCTGCCAGCTCGCCGTCGACCGGCTGCGCGCCGCCGGACACCAGGCCGAGTTCTGCGCCATGCGGCTGCCCTACGGCACCCAGGCGGACGAGGCGGACGCCCGCCGCGCACTCGACTTCATCCGGCCGGACCGGACCCTGACCGTCGACATCAGGCCCGCGACCGACGCAGCCCTCGACGCGCTGACGTCCGCCGGCCTCACCTTCGCCGACCGCTCCCACGAGGACTTCGTCCGCGGCAACGTCAAGGCACGCCAGCGGATGGTGGCCCAGTACGCGGTCGCGGGCGCCACCGGCGGCCTGGTCGTCGGCACCGACCACGCCGCCGAGGCGGCCGTCGGCTTCTTCACCAAGTACGGTGACGGCGCCGCCGACGTGATGCCGCTGGACGGGCTGACGAAGCGTCAGGTCCGCTCCCTGGCCGAGGCCTTGGGGGCCCCGGCGGACCTCGTCCACAAGACCCCCACCGCCGACCTGGAGACCCTCGCCCCCGGCCGCCCCGACGAGGACGCCCTCGGCGTCCCCTACGAGGCCCTGGACGACTTCCTGGAGGAGCGGCCGGTGAGCGAGGACGTCTTCCGCACCGTCCTCGGCCACTACCGCCGCACCGAGCACAAGCGCCGCCCGCCCGTCACCCCGGCGTAGCAGCCGAACCGGCCTGACGGTGCGCGGTGCGCGCACCGTCGGAGCGGCGGGCCCTACTGCGCCGCGATCCAGTCCGTGACCAGCGTGTCCAGCACTCCCAGCGGCAGGCTGCCGTGCCCGATCAGCTCGTGGTGGAACTCCCGGATGTCGAACCGGCCGCCCAGCGCCGCCTGGGCGCGCTCGCGGTGCCGGACGATCTCCCGGCGGCCGATCAGGTACGCGGTCGCCTGGCCCGGCCAGGCCAGGTAGCGGTCGATCTCGTTGCGGACGTTGGCCTCGGTGGTGGCCGTGTTGTCCCGCATGAAGGCGATCGCCCGCTCCCGGGACCAGCCGTAGTGGTGCAGACCGGTGTCCACGACCAGGCGCACGGCCCGCAGCGCGTCGAGCGACAGCATGCCGAAGCGGGAGAGGTCCGAGCTGTACAGCCCCATCTCGTCCGCGAGCCGCTCGGTGTACAGGCCCCAGCCCTCGACGTGGGCGGTCAGCTGGCCGCTCGGCCGGCGCCGGAACTCCGGCAGGTGGTGCAGCGTCTGGGCGACGGCGATCTGCAGGTGGTGCCCGGGCACGCTCTCGTGGAAGGCGATCGCCTCGTACTCGTACCTGAACCTGGTCTGCGGGCGCAGCGTGTTGATCCAGTGGGTGCCGGGCAGGCCGCCCGGGCCCGGCGGCTGGTAGTAGGCCAGCGGCCCGGTCTCCGCCTCGATCGGGTCGATCTCCCGGGTCACGCAGTCGGCGATCGGGTAGGCCCGGAAGTAGTCGGCCGAGGCGCGGCGGGCGCGCTCCAGCGCCCCGTCGACCAGGGCGATGATCTCCTCGGCGCTGCCGAAGCGCAGCGCGCGGTCCTCCCGCAGCGCGGCCAGCACGGCGTCGGGGTCGGTGATGCCGAGCACCCTGCCGCCCAGCTCGGCGAACTCCTCGCGCAGCCCCGCCAGGGTGTCCAGGCCGATCCGGTGGACCTCCTCCGGGGTGAGCCCGGGCCGGGTGTAGCGGGTGACGGCGTCGGCGTAGCCCTCGGTGCCGCCGGGCACGTGGCAGACCCCGGCCCGGTCGTCCGGCCGGGCGTCCGCGGCCAGCCGCTGGGCCAGGCCGGCCCGGTAGCGGGCCACGGCCGGGCGCACGCCGTCGCGGACGATCACCCGGCCCCGGTCGAACTCCGGGCGGCCCTGCAGCGCGCGCAGCAGCTGGTCGTCGTCCGGGTTGGCGACCAGGTAGGCGTCGAGCTGGTCGAGGGCGGCGTCGACGCCGCTGCGCAGGGGCGTGCGGCCCTCGGCGGCGGCGTCCAGGTGGAGCTGCAGGGCGGCGTCGAAGTAGCCCGGCAGGCCGGCCAGCCGCTCCAGGTAGGCGTCGGCGCCCTCCTGGTCGACGGAGGTCATGGCGAGCGAGGTGAAGGCCTCGTTCTGCGGTGCGGTGATGGTCGCCGAGATGCTGAAGTCGCCCAGTCCGTGGGTGATCCGGCCGGTGCCGTTGTCGATCAGCCGCCCGAGCACGCGGTGGGTGACCAGGTCCTCGCCGGCCAGCGCGTCCACCGGGATCGCGGCCAGTCGCGCCCCGAAGCCCGCCAGCGCGTCCCGGTGGCGCAGCGCGGCCGCGCGGGACGGGTCGGGCACCTCGTGGGCGTAGCCCTCGACCCCGCTCAGCGTCGCGTCGAACGGGGCGTGGGCGTTCTCGGCGGCGAAGTACTCCTCGGCCAGGGCGGCGAGTGCGGTGGGGGCGGCGAGCGCGGCGGGTTCGTCGTGGTGCGGCTGGTCGGTCATGGGCGCTCCCCGGTCCGGTGTGGTCAGAGTGACGAGGGTTGCCTGGGCGCCCCGGTGGCGCCGATTATTCGGAGTCGGTGGCGGCGCGGTCAATACGCGGCGCGGGGAAAGGGGTTCTCCCCGGCGCCCCGTGGCACCGCCGCCGACGCCCCGTCAGCGGTAGCCCTCCGGCGCGGCCGGCTTGCCCGCGTCCTGCACCTCGACCAGGTAGCGCCAGCAGTCCGGCCGGCTGCCGTCGCGGTCGGTGAAGCCGTACTCCAGGGCCAGCTGCCCGCTGGACACCGACCGGCCGTTCCAGCGGGAGACCTCGGGGTCGGCGGCGAGGGCGGCGACCGCCCGGCCGACGAAGTACGGGCTCTCGGAGATGCCGAAGTGCGGCTCCCGGGCCACGGCGTCGCGCCAGTTCTCCTCGGTGACGCCGAAGTGCTCCAGCATGATCTCCGAGCGCATCCACCCGGGGGTGAGCGCCAGGGCGGTGGCGCCGCGCGGGCCCAGCTCGTGGCCGAGCGCGAAGGCCATCCGCAGCACGGAGGCCTTGGCGAGGTCGTAGAAGAACGAGTTCCGGTAGGTGTCGCGGTTGTACTCGGCGGTGCCGTCGGTCATCTCGACGACCAGGCCGCCCGGGCGGCGCAGCAGCAGCGGGAGGGCGTGGTGGCTGGTGACGGCGTGCGTCTCCACCGCGAGGCGGAGCAGCCGCAGGCCGTCGTCCAGGTCGTGCTCCCAGACCGGGACGTTCCAGCCGAACAGGTTCTCGCCGCCCCAGATGTCGTTGACCAGGACGTCCAGCCGGCCCTGCTCGGCGTCGATCCGTTGCACCAGGGCGGCCACCTGGGACGGGACCAGGTGGTCGGTCGGCACTGCGATGCCCCGGCCGCCGGCCGCGGTGACCAGGTCCGCGGTGTCCTCGATGGTCTCCGGCCGGTCGTACTCCGAGCGCTGCTCGCGGGTGCTTCGCCCGGTGACGTACACCGTCGCCCCGGCGGCGCCCAGCTCCACCGCGATGCCCCGCCCGGCGCCCCGGGTCGCCCCCGCGACCAGGGCGATCCGACCGTCCAGCGCCCCTGCTGCCCGTGCCATCCGCAAGCTCCCTGTCCGCATGTCCGCCGACGACTGTGCCGACGCCCGTGGAACGGACGTCGGCACCAGCCTTGCGCAGGGGTCTGACAATCGGGCCCGGCCGGCGGCCGGAGCGCGCGGGTCAGCCGGCCTTGGCGGCCTTGGCAGCCTTGGCGGCAAGCGCCGCGGCGTCCTTCTCCTGCTTCTCCTTGATCCGGACGGCCTCCTTGCGGACGTCCACCTGGTTGGCGCGCTCGTGCTGCAGCCAGAGCGGGTTCTCGGCCTTGACGGCCTCGATCTGCTCGGTGGTGAGCGCCTCGGTCACGCCGCCGCGGGCCAGGCCGGCGATGGAGACGCCGAGCTTGGCGGCGACCACCGGGCGAGGGTGCGGGCCGTTCTGGCGCAGCTCCTGGAGCCACTGCGGCGGGTCGGCCTGAAGCGCGCTGAGCTCCTCGCGGGAGACCACACCCTCCTGGAAGCCGGTCGGCGCCGCGTCGAGGTAGATCCCCAGCTTCTTGGCGGCGGTGGCCGGCTTCATGGTCTGGCTGGTCTTCTGCTTGAGCGATGTCATGGTGACAAGGGTAAGGGAGTGCGCGGGCGCTCCCGGTCACGGTCGGTAGCCTTGCCCTGTGACAGACATGCAGGTGAACCCGTCCTTCCGGCTCGCGTACGTCCCGGGCGTGACCCCCGGCAAATGGGTCCGGGTGTGGTCCGAGCGGCTCCCGGACGTGCGGCTCGACCTCCTCGCCGTCCCGGCCGGGGACGGCGAGGGGACGCTGCGCGAGGGCACCGCGAACGCCGGGCTCGTCCGGCTGCCCGTCGACCGGGACGTGCTCAGCGCGATCCCGCTCTACGCCGAGACCACCGTCGTGGTCTTCCCCAAGGACCACTGGCTCGCGGCCGCCGAGGAGGTCGCGCTCGGCGACCTCGCCGAGGAGGTGGTGTTCCACCCGCTCGACGACACCCTCGGCTGGCCGGGCGCGCTGCCCGGCCGCCCGGCGATCGAGCGCCCGGCCAGCACCGCCGACGCCATCGAGCTGGTCGCGGCCAACGTCGGCGTGCTGCTGGTGCCGCAGTCGCTGGCCCGGCTGCACCACCGCAAGGACCTCACCTTCCGGCCGGTCGCCGAGGCGCCGCAGTCCCAGGTGGCGCTCGCCTGGCCGGAGGACCGCACGACGGAGCTGGTCGAGGAGTTCATCGGCATCGTCCGGGGCCGCACGGTCAACAGCTCGCGCGGGCGCGGCGCCCAGCCGGCGGCCGAGCCCCAGAAGGCCGCGGCGCCGCGCAAGTCCCAGCCGCAGAAGGGCGGCCAGCAGAAGTCCGGCCAGCAGAAGGGCCGGCCGAAGCCCGCGGCGGGCGGCCGGGGTGCGGCCGCGGCCAAGCGCGGCAAGCCGAAGCGCCGCTCGTAGGGCGTGTCCGGCCGGGGACCCGGGTTCGTCCGGGTGCTGGCTGGGGCCCGGCGGGGCGCGTACCGTCGGGCCCGGGCGCTGCCCGCCCCGTCCGGCCGAGGGGTTGAAGGAGCGGGGCCATGTGGCACGACCTGGTGATCGTCCAGATTCCGATCGTGGAGAAGATCCTCCGCACGATCGCGGTCTACGGGCTGATCCTGATCCTGTTCCGGATCGCGGGGAAGCGCGGGCTGGCGGGCCTGAACACCTTCGACATGGTGGTCATCTTCCTGCTGTCCAACGTGGTGCAGAACGCGATCATCGGCAATGACAACAGCCTGCTCGGCGGCGCCATCGGTGCGGTCACCCTGATCGCGGTGAACGCCGCCGTCACCCGCTGGCTGGCCCACGACCCGCGTGCCGCCCGGCTGTTGGAGGGCACCCCGACCACCGTGGTGCGCGACGGCAAGCTCGTCCCGGGCGCGCTGCGCGGGCTGGCGCTGCGCGCGTCCGAGATCGAGCACGCCGTCCGCGTCCAGAACGGCGACACGATCCGCGACGTCGCGGTCGGGCGGCTGGAGCCCGACGGCCAGCTGGTGATCACCCTCAAGCCCGCCGAGCAGAGCGCCACCCGCGGCGACGTCGAGGACCTGCACCGCCGGCTGGAGGCCATCGAGCGGCTGCTCACCACCCTGGCGGCCGACCGGCGAAGCGAGGACTGACCCGGCGGCCACCCCAGAGGTCTGGGATGGGAACGGCCGCACCCGGCCCGGCAGGATTGGCGTAGACCACTTCCGTCCACACTCGCCGGGCCTCCGTCCGGCCGGAGGATCGAATGCTGCGCAGACTCTCCTGGATCCCGGCCCTGACGGCCGTCCTGCTCGCCCTGGTGGCCGGGCCGGCGGCCGGGACGGCATCCGCCGCGACCGAACGCGAATTCCTCCAGGGCTACGGGCAGTTGGTGCCGCTGCCGGCTCCGGTGACGCCGGCGCAGCAGTGCGTCGAGCGGCGGCTGTTCCTGGACGCCGGCACGTACGCCTGGAGCTTCGGCACGCCGGGCGGCAACGTGCCGTCCCAGGACGTCCAGCTCTCCTCGGGCTGGTTCCGTTGGACGATCTGCGTGTACCCGCGGGCGTCCGTCTACGGCGCGACCACCTGGCTCGACCCGGAGACCCCCGGCCAGCCGCACCTGGAGCGGACCACCAGCTTCGACGTCACCTTCGCCTACACCTACACGTGGGAGTCCATGCTCTACCGCTGGCAGGGCATCCCCCGCCCGCCGCGCACCATGTGACGAATCGTCAGGCGGGGATCCCGCCCGCCGCCCGCGCGGGGCGGGAGCCCCGGTCACCAGGCCCGGCGGGCGAGGGTTGCCGTGAAGGGGCGGGGGGACAGCGAGGAGCTGCGGGCGGGGCGGACCGGGCGGCCGGGGGTGGGGGTGACGGTCCAGCGGGCCGCGATGGTGGCGATGGCGAGGGCGGCCTCGGTGATGCCGAACACGTCGCCGATGCAGCGGCGGGCGCCGAGGCCGAAGGGGGCGTAGGTGCCGGGGGAGGGGCGGGTGATGGTGAGCCAGCGGTCGGGGTCGAAGCGGGCGGGGCAGGCGAAGACGTCGGCGCGGCGGTGCAGCAGGTACGGGCTGAACAGGATGGTCGCGCCGGCCGGGACGCGGTGGCCGCCGAGTTCGGCGTCGGCGGCGGCGACGCGGCTGAGGATCCACACCGGCGGGTAGAGCCGCAGCGTCTCGGTGACCACCCTGGCGGTGAGCGGCAGGGCGGGCAGGTCCTCGTGGCGGGCGGGGCGGCCGTCGAGCACGGTGTCCAGCTCGGCGTGCAGGCGGTCGCGGATGGCCGGGTGGGCGGCGAGCAGGGTCCAGGCCCAGGAGAGGGTGGCGGCGGTGGTCTCCATGCCGGCGAGCAGGAAGGTGACCACCTGGTCGTGGATCTCGGCGTCGGTGAGCCCCCGCCCGTCCTCGTCGCGGGCGCTGAGCAGCGTGGACAGCAGGTCGTTGTGGTCGGTGCCGGCGGCCCGGTAGTCGGCGATCAGCCGCCGGGTGACCTCCTTCAGGTCCTGTTGGGCGCGGCGGAAGCGGCGGTTGCCCGGGGTGGGGATGCGGTCGGTGCCGGGCAGCGGCATCATGACGCGCCGGCCGACGCCGCGGGTGATGACGTCCATGCTGTCGTGGACGGGCAGCGAGCCGGCCCGCTCGTGGGCGGCGAACAGGCAGCGGGCGGTCACCGCGGTGGTGAGGCGGTACATCGCGGCGGGGACGTCGACCACGTCGCCGTCGCTCCAGGAGGCGGTGGTGCCGGCGATCTCCTCGGCCATCATCGCGGCGTAGCCGGGCAGCCGGTCGCGGTGGAACGCGGGTTGCAGCATGCGGCGTTGGCGCCGGTGCGCGGCGGCCGGGCAGGTGGCCAGGCCGTCGCCGAAGACCTCGCGGGCCTTGTCGAGGACGAGCCCGCCCTTGTCGTAGGTGCGGTCCTCGGTGAGCAGTTGGCGGACCAGCTCGGGGTGGCAGGCGACGTACGCGTCCAGCGGGCCGAGCCGCAGCCGGACGAGGTCGCCGTGGGCGGGCAGGCCGGCGACGAACTCCAGCGGCCGGCGGACGAACGCGGGGACGTGGCCGAGCAGGGGGAGGGCGCCGGGGGCGGTGGCCGAGGTGTACTGGGTGGGCACGGGCGTCACCTTGGGGTGGGGGGTGGACCGGATCGGTTCGTGATCCGGCCTTTCCCCGGGGCCGTCGGCGAAACGATCTCCGACCGGCGGGTGGGGTGAACGCGGGGGCGCATGCCGAACGCCCGTGCGCCGTCGGGGGCCGACGGCGGGCGCCGGGGGTGGGGTATCCCCGGGCGCCGCCCCGCGCCTACACTGCGAACTCTTGCGCGACTACCGGTCAGTAGGGATTGGGGAGTTCGGATGACCGACGAGCGGGCCCACGGGTTCACCGACGACGCCCTCGGCGCGCACGACGCCGTGGCCCTGGCCGCCCTCGTCCGCGCCGGCGAGGTGGCCCCCGCCGAACTGGCCGCGGCCGCCGCCGCCCGCGCCGCCCGGGTCGACCGGACGCTCACCCCCGTCGCCCACCCGTCCTACGACCGGCCCCGGCTCGGCCCGGACGGCACCGACGGCCCGCTGTACGGCGTCCCCACCTTCCTCAAGGACAACGTCGACCTGCGCGGCCTGCCGACCGGCATGGGCAGCGAGGCCTTCCAGGCCCGCCCGGCCCGGCGCAACTCCCGCTTCACCGACCAGTTCCTCGCCACCGGCCTGGCCGTCCTCGGCAAGACCCGGCTGCCCGAGTTCGGCCTCAACGCCTCCACCGAGTTCGCCACCGCCCAGCCGGTGCGCAACCCGTGGAAGCCCTCGCACTCGGCCGGCGCCTCCTCCGGCGGCTCGGCCGCGCTGGTCGCCGCCGGAGTGGTGCCGATCGCGCACGCCAACGACGGCGGCGGATCGATCCGCATCCCGGCCGCCTGCTGCGGACTGGTCGGACTCAAGCCCACCCGGGGCCGCCTGGTCACCAACGCCCAGGGCGGCAAACTGCCGATCGACCTCGTCACCGACGGCGTGCTCACCCGCTCCGTCCGCGACACCGCCGCCTTCTACGCCGCCGCCGAGCGCCACCACCGCAACCCCGCGCTGCCCCCGCTCGGACTGGTCGAAGGCCCGGGGCGGCGCCGGCTGCGCATCGGACTGGTCGTGGACTCGCCGCTCGCCGGCACCGACGAGCCCACCCGCACCGCCGTCGAGCAGACCGCCGCCCGGCTGGCCGCACTGGGCCACCACGTCGAGGAGACCACCCTGCCGTTCGGCGAGGAGTTCTCCCGCGACTTCGTCCTCTACTGGGGCTACATCGCCTTCGCCATCGCGGTCAGCGGCCGGCTGATGCTGGACCGCAGCTTCCGGATCAACCGGCTCGACGGCCTGACCACCGGGCTGCGCCGGCTCTACCAGCGGGAGTTCCTGCACACCCCGGCCGTGCTGCGCCGGCTGCGCGGCGCCGAAGCCGCGTACGCGGGCCTCTTCCGCACCCACGACGTGATCCTCTCGCCGGTCCTCGCGCACGCCGCCCCGCCGATCGGCCACCTCAGCCCGAACGTGGCCTTCGACGAGCTGATCGAGCGCCTCCAGCGCTACGTGGCCTTCACCCCGGTCAACAACGTGACCGGCGGCCCCGGCATCGCCCTGCCCACCGGCGCCGCGCCGAGCGGCCTGCCGATCGGCGTGCACCTCTCGGCCGCGCACGGGCAGGAGCGGCTGCTGCTGGAGCTGGCCTTCGAGCTGGAGGCGGACCGGCCCTGGCGGCGGATCCAGGACTGACCGGGCCTGCGGCGGGACTGGCCCGGCCTTCGACGGGGCGGATGCCCGAGCGGCCGCTCCAGGACCGGCCGGCCCCGGCCGGCCCGGCCCTCAGGCGGGCACCACCGCCCGCGCCGCCTGCACCTCGCGGTGCAGCCGGCCCAGCGCGCAGTCGGGCCGGAGGTCGTCCGGCCCGGCCTCGGGCAGCGGCCCGCCGCTGCGCAGCGCCCCGGCCAGGTCGGACAGCTCCCGGACGACGGCGCCGACCTCGGCCGGGGACGGCGCCGGAGCGCCGTGCTCGACCCGGACCCGGGTGGCGGTCGTGGTGTCCACGATCCGCTCGACCGCGATCACCAGCGGCCACCAGGCCTCGGCCCGGGCCCCGACCGGCGGCGGTTCGGTGAGCGCCCGCTGGAACTCGCTGCGCACGGCGGACAGGTCCCGGTAGAGCCGCCGCCGGTACCGGGCGCGGGCCGGCTGGTCGGCCCCGGGCCCGGTGGTGAAGGCCAGCGAGACGTACGCGGCGGAGTCCGCGACGGCGTCGGCCAGCCGCTCCCCGATCCGGGTGTGCCAGGACTCCGGCCACAGCAGGTAGCCGGTCAGCAGCGCGATGCCGCAGCCGATCAGCGAGTCGTACAGCCGGGGCAGCACCAGGTGGAAGCCCCGGTGGTTGAGCAGGTCGGAGAGCAGCAGGATCACCGGGGTGATCGCCGCGGTCTGGAACGCGTACCCCTTCGCCGACAGCACCGGGATCAGGGCCGCCAGCGCCGCCATCACCGGCACGTCCCACCAGCCGTGCGGCACCTCGGCCAGCACCGGGATGGCGATCAGCAGCCCGGCGGCGGTGCCGAGCGCGCGCAGCACCGCCCGGGAGAACACCGAGCCGAAGTCGGGCTTCAGCACGAAGGTGACGGTCAGCGACACCCAGTACGAGCGGGGCACCGCGATCACCGACACCAGGATCTGGGCGAGGCCGATGCACAGGGCCAGCCGCAGCCCGTACCGCCAGGACGCGCCGGACAGCAGCAGCGCGTGGGCGGCCCGGCGGGTGCGGACCCGCAGCGCGGCGGGCCGGCCGAGCGGGTCGTCGTCGGCGTACGGGTCGGGTGCGGGCTCGTGCGCGACGGCCCGGGCGTGGCCGATCGCGGCGACCAGGGCGCGGGTGGACGGCCCGGCCGGATCGGGCAGTCCTGGCGGCGGGGTCGATCCGGAGCGGCCCCGCTCGACGGCCGCGGCCAGCTCGCGCACCGCCGCCGGGTAGGCGGGCGGCAGCGGACCGCACTCGCGCGGGCGCAGCTGCGCCGCCGAGGCGGCCTCCACCACCGGGATGGCGGCGTTGAGCTGGGCGAGCAGCCGGACCAGGGTGGGGGAGCGGCCGTGCCGGCGGGCCCGGCGGGCGAGCAGCAGGTCGTAGGACTGGTTCAGCGACTGGGTGAGCGCCTGCCGCGAGTCGTCGGCTCCGGGGGTGCCGGCGGCCTCCAGGAAGGCGGCGACCGACCGGTAGGTGCCGGCCACGGCGGAGCGCTCCGGCGCGCCGCCGCGCAGCGGCCAGGCGAGCAGGGTGAGGCCGAGCACCAACAGGCCGCCGAGCAGCAGCAGTCCGGGCGGCGCCCACCAGGGGGAGGGCAGCGGCAGTCCGGCGCCGACCACCGCGTTGAGCAGCAGGAGCAGTCCGGACACCGAGGCGACCGCGCCGATCGAGGAGATCATGCCGGAGACCAGGGCGACGGCGGTCAGCACGGCGACGGCCGTCCAGCCCGCACCGTACACCAGGGTGCCGAGCAGGACCCCGAGGGCGCCGAACAGCTGCGGCACGGCGATGTTGAACACCCGCATCCGGTAGGCGTCCGCGGTGTCCCCGATGACCCCGGACAGCGCGCCCATCGACACCAGCGCGCCGTACCCGGGCCGGCCGGTGGCCGTGCCGACCGCGAGCGGCGCGGCCAGCGCCACCGAGGCCCGGGCGGCGGCGGCCCAGGGGACCGGCGCGGCCTTGGGGCGCAGGCTCGCGGTCAGCCAGCCGGGCGGGGTGAGCCGGGTGGCGGCGGGGCGGTGTGCCATAGGCCCAACGTACGGCGCGAAGGACGGGGCGCAACGCTGGGGAACTCGTTTTGGTTCACGTCCGGGTATGTCAATTCCCGAAACATATCCCGACTTATGTCACTCTCCGAAACATAAAGCGAACCCCGAGGGGCCATCTGAACTGCAGGGATTTCCCTATTGGTAACCAGCCGTCGAGGGTTGACACCATTAGTTGGTCTAGTCCAACGTATGAGGGGCGTGGTTCGGCCAGGGCTGAGGCAGGGTGAGGGGCCTTGCCGGACCGTCGAGTTGGCCCCTTGACGTGGCGAAACCTTGCGCGGCCGGAGCCCTGGGCGAGGTGGAGCGCATGCGGACGGCATGCGGTCCGCGGGCTGAATTCCACGCACGGCCGGTGACGGGCCGTCGGCTCGCCGTGCCCGCACTGTGCGTCCAGGAAGCGCTGCGTCGACTACGAACCATGGAGTGACTGCCCATGCCGAGCCCTGACGGATATCTGCACCGAGCCGCCTCGGCGCGCCCCTACTTCAGCGAGGACGGGGAGAGCTACCTCGCGCGCACGGCGCTGCGCGAAGTCCGCAAGGAGCGTCCGCTGCGGGTGCTCTCCGAGGAGGACTTCGCGTTCTGGCAGACCTACGGCTACATCGTGGTCAAGGAGGCCATCCCGGCCGAGGCCGCACGGCGCCTGCTCGACTTCGCCTGGGACTTCCAGGGCCTCTCGCCCGACCGCCCCGAGGACTGGTACCGCGAACGCGACCACCGCGACGAACTCGACCGGGAACTGCACATCTACGGCTTCGTCGAGGCCTACCACCACCAGCTGATCTGGGACAGCAGACAGGCCCGGCGGGTCTACGACGCCTTCGTCGACGTCTGGGACTGCGAGGAGCTCTGGGTCACCCTCGACCGGCTCAACCTCAACCCGCCGAACATCCGCAACCGCGACCGCGCGCTGATCGAGCCCACCGACCGGGGCTTCGACATCGAACTGCACTGGGACGTCGACACCACCCAGGGCATGCTGCCCCAGCGCGTCCAGGGCATCATCGCGCTCGACGACACCCGGCCCGACCACGGCGGCTTCCAGTGCAACCCGGAGCTGTTCCGCCGCTTCAACGAGTGGCAGGCCGCCCAGGCCGCCGACCGCGACCCGATCCGCCCGGACGTCGACCGCACCGAGTTCCCGGTGGTGCGGCCCGAGTTGAAGGCCGGCGACCTGCTGATCTGGAACGGCCTGCTCGCCCACGGCGTCGCCCGCAACACCTCCGAGAACGGCGTCCGCGCCGTGCAGTACCTGTCGATGATGCCCGCGCTGGAGGAGGCCGCGCAGCTGCGCCGCTCCCGGGTGGAGTCCTGGCGCACCCTCGCCACCCCGGACTGGAACCGCACCCTGGTCGGCGACGCGACCCGCCACGAGTCGCTGCGCTACGGGCCCGCCGAACTCACCGAACTCGGCGAGCGGTTGCTCGGACTGCGCTCCTGGCACGGCCCGGAGTCCACGGACGACCGGCCCGCCCCGCAGCCCGCCGAGTCCACGGGGGAGCCGGCATGCGCGCCGTCTGCCTGACCCTGCCCACCAACCGCGAGTGCGCGGCCACCATCGCGGCGATCGGCGCCGAAGCCGCCTACGCCGCACGGCGGTTCGGCGTCCGGGTGCACCTGCTGATCCTGGACTCCGCCGATCCGGCCACCTACCGGCGGCACGCCGAGGCCGTCGCCGCGCTGCCCGCCGCCGGGTCCGGCGCTGCGTCCGCCGTCGGCTCTGGTGCCGCTTTCGAGGCTGGGGAGGTGGTCGTCCACCACCTCGACGAGGCCGCCCAACGCGCCTTCCTGCGCGACGTGATCGAGCGCTCCGGCGCCGCCGGCCCCGACGGGCCGCTCGGCGACAATCTGCTCGACCTGATGCTCCCCGACGCCGTCTCCTACGGCGCCTGCACCAACCGGGCGTTCCTGCTCGCCGGCGCGCTCGGCTGCTCCTCCGTGCACCGCCGCGACTCCGACAGCGCGTACCAACTGCTCGACGGAGAACCGGTGTTCCCGATCGAGCGCGAGCTCGCCACGCTCGGCCTCAAGGCGGCCGACGCGGCCGCCGCCGTCACCGAAGTCACCCTCGACCCGGTGCACGCCGACAAGCCCGTCGCCCTGGTCGGCGGCTCCTTCATCGGTGAACTCTCCGTCGACATCGGCGAGATCCGCGAACTCGACCCGGACGCCTACCACCAGGTCGTCGCGCTCTGGGCGCCCACCGGCGCGAGCGAGCAGGAACGCCGCGAACTCGTCGCCGACTCCTTCACCGGCGGCGGCACCGACCCGTTCCGCCACGACCGCGCCGTGCTCGACCTGCCCGACATCTGGCGGATCGACATGTGCAACGTCGCCCTCGACCACGAGGTCTACGACCGCGTCCCGCTGCCGCCCGCCACCGCCACCATCGGCAGCGACTACTTCCTGCTGCACCTCGTCCGCGACGCCACCCTGCCCGGCGTCGTCCACAACCGGCACATCGTCAACTACTACACCCCGGAACGGCGCACCGGCGCGGGCTTCACCGCCTACCAGCTGCGCTACGCCAAGTTCCTGCTCTCCATGCTCTACCTCTACCCGGTCTACTCCGAGATGGAGGCGGCCCGCGGGGCCCTCCTCGACGAGGCGCACCACATCCGCGCCGACGTCATCGCCGACTCCGCCCGCCGCAGCGCCGCGACGGACCGCGCGGAGAACCACCGACGGCTCGACGCGCTGGACCACTGCTACCGGCGACTCGGCGGGAAGTACGCCGAGTTCGCCGACCACCTGGCGCCCCAGCGGGCGCGTCTGCTCGACGAAGCGCAGGCGGACATCGAGGACTTCGCGCTGCTGATCGACGCGTGGGGTCCGCTCATGCGGGCGAGCAAGGCCACGCCCGCCGACCGGCTGCTGCGGTAGCCGCACCGGGAGCCATTCGTGATACGTCAGACCATCGCCCACCGCGCCCCGGCGCACCACACCACCGCCCACACCGGCGTCGCGCCCGACCCGGCCGCGCACGACCGGACGGCGCTCCGCGCCGCCCTCGCCGCCGCCACCGACGACCGGATCATCTACGACCTCGACGGCATCGAGCGCCAGTACACCGACCTGATCGGCGAGCTTCCCGACGTCACCGTCCGGTTCGCCATGAAGGCCTGCCCGGTGGACGAGGTGCTCGGCCGCCTCGCCGCCCTCGGCTCCGGCTTCGACGCGGCCAGCCCCCAGGAGATCGCCCAGGCCCTGCGCACCGGGGTGAGCCCCGACCGCATCCACTACGGCAACACCATCAAGTCCGACCGCAACATCGCCGAGGCCTACCGGCTGGGCGTGCGCGACTTCGCCACCGACAGCCTGGAGGACGTCGCCGCCATCGCCGAACACGCCCCCGGCTCCCGGGTGTTCTGCCGGGTCGCCACCTCGGGCGACGGCGCCCTGTGGGGCCTGAGCCGCAAGTTCGGCTGCTCGCCCGAGGACGCCCTGCGCGTCCTGGACGCCGCCCGCTCGGCCGGCCTCACCCCGTCCGGACTCTCCGTGCACGTCGGCTCCCAGCAGATGACCGCCGAAGCCTGGGGCGCCGCCGTGGACTCGCTCGCCGCCGTCCTGGAGGCGCTCAACTGGCGCGGCATCACCCCGCAGCGGATCAACCTCGGCGGCGGCCTGCCCGCCCTCGGCGTCCTGGACCGGCACGGCCGCCCCCTCGACCCGCCGCTGGACAAGATGTTCGCGGTCATCCGCGAGGGCATGGACCGGCTGCGCACCGTCAACGCCGCGCCGCTGGAGTTCCTGCTGGAGCCCGGCCGGCACCTCGTCGCCGACCACGGCGCCATCCGCGCCCACGTCGCCCGGCTCTCCTCCCGGCACCAGCTCGACGGCACCCGCGAGGACTGGCTCTTCCTGAGCTGCGGCAAGTTCAACGGCCTGTACGAGATGGACGAGCTCCAGTACCGGCTCGAATTCCCCACCCACCCCGGCGGCCAGTTCGTCAACGCCGTCGTCGCCGGCCCGACCTGCGACAGCGACGACGCGTACGCCCAGGAGGACGGCCTGGTCCGCGTCCCGCGTGCGATCGCCTCCGGCGAACCGGTCTGGATCCACTCCTGCGGCGCCTACGCCACCGCCTACACCACCCAGGGGTTCAACGGCTTCGAGCCGCTGCCCTACACCTGCATCGGCGGAGCCGGCGGCCCGGACGGAGACAGCGGCAGATGACCGACCTGCGCATCCGGCTGCTCCAGGAGGAGGACTGGGACGGCGTCGTCGCACTGGAGGAACGCGCCTACGCCGCCAGCGGCCTGTCCGAAGGCCGCGAGGCGCTGCGCTCCCGCCACCGCGCCTCGCCCGACACCTGCTTCGTCCTGGAGCACGCCGGCGGCCTCGGCGGCTACCTGCTGGCCCTGCCCTACCCGCTGTTCCAGTGCCCCGACCTCAGCCGGGCCGAGGCCGGCGGCGTCCGCGCGACCAACATGCACCTCCACGACCTGGTCGTCGCCGAGGACCTGCGCGGCCGCGGCCTGGCCCACCGGATGCTGCGCGGCCTGGAGGAGACCGCCCGGGCCCGCGGCTACCGCACCATGTCCCTGGTCGCCGTCCGCGGCTCGCAGGTGGTGTGGGCCCCGCTGGGCTACCGCGCCCGCCCCGAGATCGGACTGCCCGGGAGCTACGGCCCCGAGGCGCTCTACATGGCGATGCCGCTGAGCCCGGCCGCCGCCCCGGCCACCATCGCCGTCGCCGTCCCGGCCGCCGTCCCGGCCGTGGTCCAGGCGATGACCCCCTCCACCGACCCGTCCCTCGGGTTCCCACCCAGAGCCGAAGTGGGCTGATGCACATGTCCCCCGTTCGCGATGACTTCCGCCGGTCCCAACTGGCCATCGCCGCACTGTTCTTCCTGCTCGGATTCCAGTACGCGACCTGGGTCTCCCGGATCCCCGCGCTGAAGGCCCGGCTCGACCTCGGCGAGGCCCAGATCGGCCTGCTGCTGATGACCTGCGGGGTCGGCGCGGCGGTGTCCTTCCCGCTGGTCGCGGTGCTGATGCGGCGGTTCGGCTCCCGCCTGCTGTCCGTGCTCTCCGCGCTCGCCCTCGGCGTCGTCCTGGTCGCCCTGTCCGTGGTGCCCGACTACCCGCTCACCCTGCTGGTGCTGTTCTGCGACGGCGTCGCCGTGGGCTGCCTGAACGTCGCGATGAACGCCCAGGGCGCGGCGCTGGAGGCCCGCTACGCGCGGACCACCATGTCCCGCCTGCACGCCACCTTCAGCGCCGGCTCGCTGCTCGCCGCGCTGCTCGCCTCCGGCGTCACCGCCTTCACCGGCACGCTCGCCGTGCACTTCGGGCTCGCCGCCGCGCTGCTCGCGGTGCTGGTCGTGGTCGCCCGGCCCGGTCTGCTCACGGACGACGCGCCGGCCGCGGCGCAGGACGGGCCGGACCAGGAGCAGGCGTCGGCCGCGAAGAAGGACCGCCGCCGCTTCGTCCTCCCGGCCGCGGCGACCCTCTGGATGGGCCTGGCGATGGTGTTCGGCACCGTCACCGAGGGCGCCATGAACGACTGGTCCGCGCTCTACCTCAAGGACGTCGTGAACGCCGGTGCCGGGCTCGCCCCGCTGGGCATCGCCGTCGTCTCGGTGATGATGGTGCTCGCCCGGATCTTCGCGGACGGCTGGCGCACCCGCTTCGGCGACGGCCGGATCGTGCGGACCGGCAGCCTGCTGGCCGGCACGGGACTGGCCCTCGCCCTGCTCGTCGGCGGCGTCGTGCCGACCCTGATCGGCTTCGCCTGCGTCGGCCTCGGCGTCGCGGCGGTCACCCCGTGCGTCTACGTCGCCGCGGCCCGCCAGGGCTCGGACGCGCTCTCCCTGGTCGCCGCGATGGGCACCACCGGGCTGCTCGCCGGGCCCGCCGTGATCGGCTTCATCGCCGACGCCACCAGCCTGGTGTGGGGCATGGCCGCCGTCGCCGTCTCCGCCGCGGTCGTCTCGCTCTGCGCCACCCGGATCGGCTGGCCCGCCCCGGAGCCCCACCCCGAGTCCCACCCCGAGTCCCTCGACGGCCGACTCGCCCCGGACGCCGGCTAGCTCCCCCCGCAGACCTCGCCCGGAACGCCGCGCCTCCCCCGTCGCGGCGTTCCGGGCGAGCCGTGTTCCGGATGGTGGACCGGGTCAGCCCGGCAGGTCCGCGCCCCCGGCGGCGACGTGCCGGGCGAGGCGCTCGCGCAGGGCGGTCAGCCGGGCGATCTCGGCGTCCAGGGCGGCGAGCCGGGCGGTGACCACCGGGGCGAAGGTCTCCAGGCCGGGGGAGTCCGAGCAGCGGCGCGGCGGCTCCTCGGTGAGCAGGTCCAGGCGGTGCGGGCGGCTGGCCAGGTCGTCGACGGTCAGCCCGACGGCCAGCAGCCGGCGGATCGCCCGCACCCGGGCGACCTCGGTCGGCCCGTACTCGCGCTGGCCCGAGGCGGACCGGGCCGGCGGCGGCAGCAGCCCCCGCTGCTCGTAGAAGCGCAGTGCCCTGGGCGTGGTGCCCGCCGCTGCCGCCGCGTCCCCGATCCGCATGGCCGTTCCTCCTCGGTGCTATGCGAGGTCGACGATCGTCGCCCCGAAGGTGTCCCCGTCGAACAACCTCCGCAACGCCTGCGGCGCCTGGTCGATGCCCGCCACCCGTGTCGACGGGAAGACGATCTCGCCGGTGCGCAGCCAGCCGCCGAACCGCTGCCGCCACTCGGCCTCCAGGTCCGGGTGGTCCACGCCGGTGAAGCCGCGCAGGGTCAGGCCCAGCATGATCACCCGGAAGCTGTCCACCAGAGCCGGCGAACTGCCGCCCCGCCGCTCCGGTGCCAACTGCCCGGACAGCGCGCCGACCAGGGCGAACCGGGCCCCCGGCCGGGCCGCGTCGACGGCGGCCGTCAGCTGCTCCCCGCCGACCAGGTCCAGCAGCACGTCGACGCCCTCCGGCGCGGCCTCGGCCAGCTGCGCGGCGAACGGCCGCTCGCCGCGCACCAGTACCGCGTCGTAGCCGAGTTCGGCGGTGAGCCGCTTCGCCTTGGCGGGGGAGCCGGTGGTGCCGATCACCCGGGAGGCGCCCAGCAGCCGGGCGACCTGCCCGGCCAGCGTGCCGACCGCGCCCGCCGCGCCGGTCACCAGCACCACGTCCCCCGGGCGTACCCCGGCGCCGCGGGTCAGTCCGCCGTAGCCGGCCGTGCCGGGGGAGAGCAGCGCCACCGGGTCCGGGAACCCAGGGTCGACCGGGGTGAACCCTGCGGCGTCCGCGACCACGAGGTCCCGCCACCCCCGCAGGTGGGTGACCAGGTCGCCGGGCCGAAGGGGCCCGCCCGCCGGAGCGGCCAGCACCTCCCCGAGGGCCGGCCCGTACAGCGCGTCCCCGGGCCCGATCGCCGGCAACGGCGCCCCCGTGAGCTCGCCCCCGATCAGCGTGCGCAGGCCCGGGAAGACCAGGAAGGCCCGATTGCGGACTACCACCTCGCCCGTCCCCGGCGCCGGCAACGGCTCCTCCACCACCGCGAAGTCCCCGGGCCCGGGCAACCCGCCCGGCTCGGTGACCAACCGGACGACCCGGGCCGTCGTGGGCAGCGTCATCGCAGCACTCCTCCAGAACCGACGCGGCGGCCGATCCGCCGCGGGTGCCCGGACGCTAACCCCTGACCCGTGCGTCAGGGGCAACCCGGCCGGCCCGGGAGGGTGTCCGACGGGGTGTGGGTGTGGGGGTCTTCTAGAGTCGCCTGCGGAACGACCGTATGACCATGTGACTGTGAGCCGCACCGAGAGGGACGAGCACCATGAGTGAGCAGGCCGTCGAGCCCTACCAGCCCGTCGACGAGGACTGGCAGACCGCGCTGGCCGTCGTCGCCCACCCGGACGACATGGAGTACGGCGCCGCCGCGGCCGTCGCGCGGTGGACGTCGCAGGGCAAGAAGGTCGTCTACGTGATGGTCACCAGCGGCGAGGCCGGGATCGACTCGATGAACCCCGAGGAGTGCGGGCCGCTGCGGGAGGCGGAACAGATCGCCTCGGCGCGGGTGGTCGGCGTCGACGTGGTCGAGTTCCTCGGACATCCGGACGGGACGGTGGAGTACGGGCTGCCGCTGCGCCGCGACATCGCCCGGGCGGTGCGCCGGCACCGGCCGGACATCGTGATCACCAGCAACTTCCGGGAGACCTACGGCGGGACCGTCCCCAACCAGGCCGACCACATCGCGGTCGGGCGGGCCGCCCTGGACGCGGCTCGGGACGCCGGCAACCGGTGGGTGTTCCGGGAGCTGCTGGCCGAGGGCCACGAGCCGTGGAACGGCGTCCGGCAGGTGTGGGCGGCGGCCTCGCCGGAGTCGGGTCACGCGGTGGACACCACCGAGCACTTCGACCTGGGCGTGGCCTCGCTGGAGGAGCACAAGGCGTACCTGGCCGGGTTGGGCGGGGCGATGGCGGACGCACGCGAGTTCCTGGAGGGGGCCGGGCGGGGAGCGGGCGGCCGGCTCGGGGTGCGGTTCGCGGCGTCGTTCGAGGTGTTCCCGCTGCGCTGAGCCGCGCGGCCACCCGGCCACCCGGATGGGCCGGCTGCCCGGCCTGGTTACCTGGTTACTCGGTGTCGGTGCCGGCGTACACGGAGGCGAGCACCAAGGCGGTCTGCCCGGGCACCGGGATGCCGCAGTTGTCGAGCAGCACGAGCAGCGCCACCGCGGGGTACCCGTAGTGGTCCAGCAGTGGCGCGAGCCCGGCGAGCCCGGCGAGCGTTCCGGGCAGCGGGGCCGTGGGGGCGGACACCGCTGCTCACCACCTCGCCCGGGTGGGGGGCGGGGCGGCGGGGGAGTCGGTCAGCGGTCCGCCGGGCGGTGCTCGATGGCGCAGTCGGGGCCGGGGTAGACCAGGCCCTCGTGGCCGTCCTCGAAACGGACCATGTACGGCGGTTCGCCGTCGGTGCCGCGCACCTCGACGATCTCGCCCTTCTGGTCCGTCATGCCCACCGACCTGCTGTGGATGTGGAGCTGGTCACCTACCGCTGCGTGCATGGTCTGCTCCTCGGGTCGTGGCGGCCGCCTCTGCGGCCGTTCCGCCTTCCACTGTGCTGCGGCGGAGGCGGGCTCGCAACGGCGCGGGCGGGCGGGACGCGGGAGCGGGGCGGGACCCGAGGGACGTGCGGGGACCGGTCTCAGCGGGCGGGCGGCTGCTCCGCGAGGTAGCCGCGGACCAGCCGCTTGCACTCGGCGATCAGCGCCGGATCGCCCTGCGGATCGCCGCGGAAGGCCAGCTTGAGCACCGCGTCGGCGGCCTCCAGGGCGACCCGCAGGGCGAGGGTGAGCGCCGCCGGGTCGCCGGTGGCGAACACCTCGCCGCCGAGCGCCTGGAGGCGCAGCGCGACGGCGGTGTTGTTGTCCACGCCCGGGTCGAGCAGGTGCCGGTCGTCCCGCAGCCCGGCGGGGGCGGTCGCGTCGGCGAGGCCGAAGTCGAGCTGGCCGAAGCCGGGCACCGCGCGTTTCATCGCGACGAACTCCTCCACCGCGAGGTCGGTGAACCCGGCCGGGCCGAGGGGCGCGGCGGTCGCCAGCCGGTGGTCGAGCCGCTGGAGGTAGCGGTCGAGGTTGCGGCCGGCGAGGGCGGCCAGCAGGTCCTCCTTGCCGGCGAAGAACTGGTACAGGGTGCCGATCGGCACCTGGGCGCGCTGGGCGACCTCCTTGGTGGTGAGCGCGGTGGCGCCGACCTCGTCGAGCAGCCCGGCGCAGGCGTCGAGGATCCGGCCGTACCGCTCCTGGCTGCGCTGCTGGACCGGACGGCGCCTGGTCACGGGGCCCCGCCCGGCGCTCTCGTGACTCCTGGTGTCGCCGCTCATGACGTCACTGTGCCGCATCCGCTGTGCCAGCGGCGAATCACCGGGGCGCAATGGGTCCGGAGTTTCGGGTGGGGAACGGGTCGATTGGTGGCTGGAGCTGAACGTCACGGTGGCGGGAAGGTGTCCAGGAGTCGGCGGTGGTCTTGTGGTGGACACGATCAACGGTTCATACTCCTCAGCGGACTACCTTGCGTGATCAACTCGTGCCCTTTCGTGGTGAACGTGTGTCAGCTGTGGCGACGACGGACGAACCCGGCGCCACCCGAGGTCTGGATGATCCCGTGCGTTTCATAGAACCCGAACCTGTTCAGGTCCGATCCGCCGTGCCCGACTGTGCGACCCGTCATCCGGAAGGAGGGGGCCGGTTCGGTGACGCAGACTTCCGGAGGGCGTAAGGCCCTAGACACCGAGCAACACCGCCAGTTCCTGGAGTCCGGATACCTGGTCCTGCCCGGCCTGGTGCCGGAACCGCTCGGGGCCAGGCTCGCCCCCGAGGTGGACCGCTGGGTGGACGAGGGCCTACGGGCCCGCTCGATCGCCGCCTGCACCGACCCCGCCCGGCACGGCCCGCCCCCGGTGCTGGAGCTGGAACTGCCGGCCCACGGCGAACTCCTCACCCACCCAACGCTGTTGCGGACGCTGTCCGGTCTGATGGGGCCGTCCTTCGTCTTCCACCACCTGCACAGCGACCGCCAGGCCCCGGGGATCCCCGGCAAGGCCTGGCACCACGACTGCGAGCCCAACGACCGCGCCGACCCGTCGCTGCTGATGGTCCACGCGCTGCACTACCTCGGCGGCCTGGACGAGAAGGTCGGCAGCCTGGCCGTCCTGCCCGGCTCGCACCGTCGTACCGTCGGGAAGACGGCGTACGCCCACCACGGCACCGCCGAACTGCCCGGCGAGGTGGTCATCGACCGGCTGCCGCCCGGCTCCACGGTGCTGCTCAACTCGGCGCTGTTCCACACCCGCAGACCGGCGCCGGACGGCCCGGGCAGGCCCCGGTACTTCATCGACGCGTCCTACTGCCAGGTGGGGGCGCGCTGGCGCCCGGTGAAGCCGCACTGGCGGCTGATGCTCGCCCGGGCCCGTGAACTCGGCCTGGCGGAGGGCCGGTGGCCGGAGCTGTTCGCGGAACGGCACTTCACCGAGTACGTCGGAACCGCCTGACCGGAACTGTCCGGCGAGAACTGTCTGACGAGAACCGTCCGGCGAGAACCGTCTGATCGGAACAGCCTGATCGGAACTGTCTGAGGAGCACCGCGTGGAGATCGTCACCGCCGTCGCCTACGCCGAGGTCCACCACGCCTACCTGCGGGACCACCCGGTGGAGCGCACCCACGAGGCGAACAGCAACCGGGACGGCGAGGAGAACGTCGAACGCGCCGGCCGGATCCCCGGCGGCTGGTGGCGCGTCCGGCTCTCGCGCTCGGACGTCCTCGGCGTCGTCCTGCCCTGGCACCTGAGCGAGGGCGGCGCGCGCGAACTCGTGCCCCGCTCCGGCCTGACGGTGGCCGAGGCGGCCGTGCGCATCCGCTCCGACGAGGCCGCCTGGTCGGCCGCGAACCCGGTCTGCGCCGCCAAGCTCCGGTTGCTGCGGTGGGCCCCGTTCACCCCGGTCTACCTGAGCACCGGCGCGGTCGAGCACTCCGACTACACGGACCTGCTGGTCCGGGAGGGACTGATCCACATCGACGGCCTGCACCGCATGCTGGCCTGGGAGCTGGCCGGACGCCTGCCCGACCGGCCCCGCCTGGACGCGTTCCTCGCGGGTGACCCCCTGGTCGTGGACCCGCACGCGACCGGGTCGGTCCGCGCCGGGCGGGCGGCCCGGACGGGAGGCGAGCCGGAGTGACCTTCGCGACGCAGCACGTCCGGTCCACGCCGTCCGCATCGTCCACGCCGCCCACGCCGTCCAGTCAGGCCGCGTCGCCCGCCCGGTCGCTGTCCGGGTTCCTGTTACGGCTCGCCCGGGAGCACCCGGACCGGACCGCCCTGACCGACGGCGACCGCACCCTCGACTACCGCACCCTCGACGCCGCGGCGGGCCGGATCGCGGCCCGGCTGGCCGCGTCCGGCACCGGCCCGGGCGACCGGATCGCCCTGCTCGGGCCCCGGGACGCCCGCATGCTGGTGCTGCTGCACGGCGTGCTGCGCTCGGGCGCGGCGGCGGTGATGGCCGACCCGGACTGGTCGGCGGCCGACCTCGCCCGGCGGCTGGCGGCCGTCCGGATCGGCCGGGTGCTCAGCACCGAGGCGGCCTTCCCCGGGCCGGAGGGCCATCCGGCCGAGGTGGTGGACGTCGACCGGCTGGCCGGGCCCGAGGGCCTGCCCGACGCACCGGGCAGCGCGCCAGGTACGACCGGTGGCCTCATGCCCGGCAGGGCCGGTGACCTCATGCTCTGCGGGGCCGAGGAGCTGATGCTCGGTGCGGCCGAGGACCCCGCGTACCTGTCCTTCACCTCGGGGTCGAGCGGTGAGCCCAAGGCGGTGGCCGTCACCCACGCCAACGCGGTGCACTACGCGCGGGCGCTGGCCGACCGGCTGGGTTTCACCGAGACCGACGCCCCGTGCGTCGCGCACGTCACCACGCTGGCCGCCGACCTCGGCCACACCGCCTGGCTGCTGGCCCTCGCGGTCGGCGGTTCGGTGCACGTGGTGCCGGACGGCGAGGTGCGCGACCCGGAGGCGTTCTGGGCATCGCTGCGGCGCGCCGGGGTGTCCGTGCTGAAGACCACCCCCTCGCACCTGACCGTCCTGCTGGAGGGCCGGCCCGGCGACGCCCCGCCCCTGCACACCGTGCTGCTCGGCGGTGAGGCGCTGCCGCGCCCGCTCGCGGCCGCCCTGCTCGACACCGGCGTCACCGCCCGGCTGGTCAACCACTACGGCCCGACCGAGACGACCGTCGGCGCCACCTGCTTCCTCGCCGCCACCGCCCGCCAGCTGCCGGCCGAGGAGCCGACCGTCCCGATCGGCACCGGGATCGGCGAGGTGCGGCTCACCCTGCTGGACGGCGACGGGCGGCCGGTGTCCGACGGTGCGGTGGGAGAGCTGCTGATCGGCGGGCGGGGCGTCAGCGCCGGCTACTTCGGCCGGCCCGCCGAGACGGCGCGCGGCTTCGTCCGCCACGACGGTGAACGCATGTACCGCACCGGAGACTTGTGCCGCCGCCGGGCGGACGGGAGCCTGGTCTTCCTCGGCCGGGTGGACCGCCAGGTCAAGATCCGGGGCTACCGGGTCGACCTCGCCGAGATCGAGCGGGCGATGGACGACTTCCCGGGCGTCGCCCGGTCCGCGGTGCTGGTCCGGGAGACCGCCGTGGGGAACCAACTCCTGGCCGCCGTACGGTTGTCGGCCGACGGCGCCGGGCTGGCCGGGATCGGCTCCTACCTGCGCGACCGGCTGCCCGGCTACTCCGTGCCGCAGCCGATCCTGACCCTGCCGGAGTTTCCGGTCGGGCCGAACGGCAAGCTCGACCGGGAGCGGCTGGCCGAGCTGGTCGCCGAACTGGTCGAGGCCCGGGCGGAGTCGGGGCCGCCCTCGGACGGGGACGCGCTGGCCCGGTCGATCGCCGGGTTCTGGGCGGCCGCACTGGGCCTGCCCGGGGTCGGGCCGCACACCGACGTGCTGGACCTCGGCGGGGACTCCATCCTCGCCATGCGCACCGTCGCCTTCCTGCGCCGGTCGGGCCTGCGCGTCCACTACGACGACTTCTACCGGCACCCGACCGCGCACGGCCTGGCCGCGGCCGCCGCAGCCGTTCCGGTTCCGGCCGCCGCTCCGGCCGGGCGGGCCGGAAGCGGCGACCGGGGGAGTCGACTCGCCCCTGCCCAGCGGTGGTTGTACCGCCAGAAGTCCGTCGACGACCTGCGGCACTGGAACCAGTCCGTCCTGCTGCGCTGCCGGACGGCCGTCGACCCGGCCGCGCTCTCGGCCGCCCTCGTGGCCGTCCTGGACCGCCACCCGGCGCTGCGGCGGCCCGTCTCGCCGGAGGGCTACGGCGCACCCCGGCCGGTGGCCGACCTCGACCCGCTGTCCTTCTCCCGGATCCCGCGCGGGACGGCCCCGATCGCCGAGACCGTCGCCGGGGTCTGCACCGAACTCCACCGCAGCCTCGACCCGTTGGCCGGCCGGCTGCTGCGCGCCCACCTGTTCACCGGCCCGCCCGGCACCGACGACCGGCTCGCCCTGATCGCGCACCACCTGGTGGTCGACGGGCTGTCCTGGCGCATCCTGCTGGACGACCTCGCCCACGCCTACCGGGCGGTGCTCGACCAGAAGCCGGCCGACCTGCCGCCGACCCCGGACTTCTACCAGTGGGCCGCCGCCGCGCCGCCGCCCCCGGCGCCGGAATCCGCTTCTCCGGCGTCCGCGCCGGAATCCGTGGTCCGCGCGCAGCCGGCGGCCGTCGGCTGGACGCTCGACGAGGACGGCACCGCCCGGCTGGTCGGCCGCCACGGCGGCGGGACGGGCCTGGAGGCCTTCCTGCTGGCCGCCTTCGCCGACGCCGTGACCGGCTGGAGCGGCCACCCGCGGCTGCCCGTCGAGGTGGAGACCCACGGCCGGGACACCGCCGGTGATCCGGGCGAATTCCTGGACACCGTCGGCTGGTTCACCGCCGTCAAGCGGCTGGTGGTCGAGGCGTCGGCCGGCCCCGAGGGGGCCGCGCAGCGCCTGCGCGAGGCCCCCGTCCAGGCGATGGACGCACCCGGCACCCGCCCCGCCGCCGGGTTCAACTTCCTCGGCACCTTCCGGCTGCCCGAGGAGCCCGCACTGGACTGGACCGTCGCGGACGAGCAGGCCGGAGTGGCCCGTTGCACCGGCGGAGACCCGCTGTACGACCTGCGGCTCACCGCCCGCATCGTGGAGAACCGGCTGGTCGCCGACCTGGTGTACGGGTGGCCCGGCCTGCCGCACCCCGCCGCCGAGCGGATCGTCGCCGCGTTCGCCGGGACGGTGGCCACCGAGGCCGGTGTCGGTGCCGGTGCCGAGGCTGGTGTCGGTGCCGGTACCGCCACCCGGCCCGTCCGGGCGCCGCTGTCGACCTCCGGCCAGCTGCTCCACCCCGGCACCCGGGCACCCGCCGTACCGGCGGCCCGCACCACGGTGCGCGAACCCGCCCGGGTGCTGCTCACCGGCGCCACCGGCTACCTGGGGCGGCACCTGCTCGACGCCTTCGTCCAGCGGGGCGCCCACGTCACCTGCCTGGTCCGGGCCGAGCACGACGCCGGCGCCGTCCGGCGGTTGGGCGCGGGCGTCGGCGCGGGCGCGGGCGCAGACGACGGCCGGATCCAGGTCGTCGCCGGGGACATCGACCGGGAGGGGCTGGGCCTGTCCCCGGCCGGACTGGCGCGGGCCCGGGGCGCGCAGCTCGTCGTGCACGCCGCCGCGGACGTCCGGCTGGTGGCCTCGCCCGACGACCTGGAGCGGACCAACCACACCGCGGTGCGGCGGCTGCTCGGCTGGATCGACGAGCACGCCCCGGCGGCCCGCGTCCACCACGTCTCCACGCTCGCCGTCGCGGGCGGCGTGGACGGCCCGCCCCGCCGCTTCAGCGAGGCCGACCTGCGGATCGGCCAGCACTTCCGCACCCCGTACGAGCGGACCAAGTTCGCCGCCGAGCAGACCGTCCGCGCCTGGGCGGCCACCGGGCGGGCCGCCTACCTGTACCGCAGCGGCCACATCGCGGCGCACAGCCGGACCGGAGCCTTCCAGGCCAACATCGGCGACAACCGGATCTACCAGCTGATCCGCGGCTACCTGCTGGCCGGCGCCGCCCCGCGCCGGCCGCGCACCACCTACGCGTTCTCCTACGTCGACACCGTGGCCGCCGGGATCGCCGCGATCGCGCTGGACCCGTACGCCGCGCCCGGCGCCTACCACGTCGAGAGCCCGCACGAGACGCCGCACGACGAACTCGTCCGCTGGCTCGCCGGCCATGGCCACCCCGTCCGGCTCACCGACGACGAGGCCTTCGCGGCGGCGATCGCCCGGGCCGAACGCGACCACCCGACGGCGGCGGGGCTGGCCGCCGCGTGGTCCCTCCAGGAGGAGCGCAACGTCCTCGTGGACCGCGCGTACACCACCTCCGTGCTGGACCGGCTGGGCGTCCGGTTCGCCGAGCCCACCCCGCAGTGGTGGTCGGCCGCGCTCACCCGGGCCGCCGAGGCCGGCTACCTGCCGCCCGTCGCGCCGCCGCACTGACCCCCGTCCGCCGCACTGACCCCCGTCCGCCGTACCGATCCGTCCGCCGCGCCGGCGCCCCGTGAGCTGCGCCCCGTGAGCCGCGCCCCCACCGACCCGTACCCCCAGACCCATGGAAGGCGGACCTCGTGTCCCAGCTGTCCCCGGTGCTCAAGCAGGCCACCCCCGTCGTCGCCACCCGCGGCGAAGGGCTCCACCTCTTCGACGCCGACGGCCGCCGCTACCTCGACTTCACCTCCGGCGTGGGGGTGACCAGCACCGGCCACTGCCACCCGCGCGTGGTCGAGGCGGTGCGCGAGCAGGCCGGCCGGCTGATCCACGGCCAGTACACCACCGTGCTGCACGACCCCCTGCTCACCCTCACCGAGCGGCTCGGCGAGGTGCTGCCGCCCGGCCTGGACTCGCTGTTCTACGCCACCGCCGGCACCGAGGCGGTGGAGGCGGCGTTGCGGCTCGCCCGGCACGCCACCGGCCGGCAGAACGTGATCGTCTTCGAGGGCTCCTTCCACGGCCGCACCATGGGCGCGGCCGCGCTCACCACGGCCGGCAGCCGCTTCCGCGCGGGCATCGGCCCGGTGATGCCCGGTGTCGCGGTGGCGCCGTTCCCCGACGCCTTCCGGCTCGGCCTGAGCCTCGGGCTGAGCGAGGCGCAGGCCGTCGAGCACGCCCTGCGCGGGCTCGACCAGGTGCTCGCGACCGTCAGCGCCCCCGCCGAGACCGCCGCGATGTTCGTCGAACCGGTGCTCGGCGAGGGCGGCTACGTGCCCGCGCCCGCCGGGTTCCTCGCCGGGCTGCGCGAGCGCGCGGACCGGCACGGCATCCTGCTGGTCGTCGACGAGATCCAGACGGGCTTCGGCCGCACCGGCCGGTTCTGGGCCCACCTGCACCACGACGGCGTGGTGCCCGACGTCCTGATCACCGCCAAGGGCCTGGCCAGCGGCTTCCCGCTGTCCGCGATCGCCGCGCCGACCGACCTGATGCGGCGGGCCTGGCCCGGCTCGCAGGGCGGCACCTACGGCGGCAACCCGGTCGCCTGCGCCGCCGCGCTGGCCACGCTGGACGTCATCCGGGACGAGCAACTGGTCGACAACGCCGCCGAGCAGGGGTCGCGGCTGCTGGACGGCCTGCGGGCGGTGGCCGCCGGAGCGCCGGGCGTCGCCGACGTCCGGGGCCTCGGGCTGATGATCGGCAACGAGTTCTGCCACCCGGACGGCTCCCCGGACCCGGACACCGCCAAGCGCGCCCAGCAGGCGGCGGCCGACCTCGGCCTGCTGCTGCTGATCTGCGGCGTCCACCTGAACGTGGTCAGGATGATCCCGGCGCTGACCGTCACGGCCGGGCAGGTCGACGAGGCGCTGGCGCTCTGGTCCAAGGCGGTGGCGGCGGCCGCCGCCCAGCGGTAGAGAGGAGTGGTTCCGCACATGTACGACGACACGGTGTCCGAGATCGGCTGGAGCAGCGAGGAGCTGGAGGCTCGGCGGGAGCTGTGGTCGCTCCCGCTCGACGAGGGGGAGCGACAACTGCTCTGGGCGGACGCGCGGGCCGAGCGGTGGGGCGCGGCAGAGCCGGTCCGGGCGAAGCTGCGCGCGCTCGTCCAGGGCGGCGCCCGCTCCGTCGGCGTCGCCCACGTCGTGGGGCTGATGGATCCGACCGCCCCGGAGGAGGAGGTCGCGGCCGCCCTGTCCTTCCTGCTGCGGGACTTCGGCGAGATCGTCCCGCAGAACGGGCGCGGCGACCTCACCCAGGTGCTGCGCGACCAGGACGGCGACGGCAACACCGAACTCGGCTTCCACTGCGACACCTGCGACCTGCTCGTCCTGCTCTGCATCCAACCCGCCTACAACGGTGGAGGGTTGACCAAGCTGGCGAGCGCGCGGCACGTCTACGACCTGATCGGGCGGGAACGGCCGGACGCCCTCGCCACCCTCACCGAGGAGTGGACCTTCGACCGGACCGGTCGGGCCGGGCCCCAGGTCGTGGTCTCCCCGATCCTCTACACCCAGAAGGACGGGACCATCGCCTGCTACTACCAGACGCGCACCGTCCGCTCGTCCCCCGACCGCGGCGGCCCGCCGCTGACGGACCGTCAGTGGGACGCGCTCGGCGTGCTCGACGAGGTGCTCTACCGGCCCGAGATCGCCTTCGGCCTCCCGATGGCCGCCGGAGACCTGCTGATCATCCGCAACAGCCGGGTCCTGCACGGGCGTTCGGCCTACGTGGACGAGCCGGCGCCCAACTCCCGGCGGATGCTGCGGATCTGGATGAACACGGAGGACATGTGACCGGGAGCGCGCAGACACCGCACGGGCGGACCGCCGTCGTCACCGGCGGCGGCAGCGGGCTCGGCCGGGCCGTGTCCCTGGCGCTGCTGGGCGCCGGCTGGTCCGTCGCACTGGCCGGGCGGCGCAAGGACGCCCTCCAGGAGACCATCGCCCTCGCGGACGTCGACCCCGCCCGGGTGCTGGCCGTCCCGACCGACATCCGCCAACCGGAGGAGGTCGCGGCCCTGTTCGACGCCGTCCGCGACCGCTTCGGCCGGGTCGACCTGCTGTTCAACAACGCCGGCGCCGCCGCCCCGCGCCGACCCATCACCGAGACCCCGTTCGAGGACTGGAACCGCGTCCTGGACACCATCGTCACCGGCGGCTTCCTCTGCGCCCGCGAGGCCTTCCGGGTGATGAGCGCCCAGTCCCCGCAGGGCGGGCGCATCATCAACAACGGCGCGCCGTCCGCCCACGTCCCGCGGCCCAACTCCATCGCCTACACGGCCGCCAAGCACGCCGTCCTCGGCCTCACCAAGGTGCTCTCCCTGGACGGCCGCGCGCACGGCATCGCGGTCGGCCAGATCGACGTCGGCAACGTCACCCCGGTCGACGGCGGCCCGCAGCCCGCCGCCATGCAGGCGGACGGCACGATGGCGGTCGAGGCGACCATCCCGGTGGAACGCTTCACCGAGGCCGTCCTGCTGATGGCCTCGATGCCGCCGGACACCAACGTCCAGTCCCTGACCGTCCTGCCCACCACCATGCCGTACATCGGGAGGGGCTGAACCGTGCTGGTCAGCGCACGTTCCTTCGACGAGTACCGCGCGATGTTCGCGCTCACCGACGGCGACCTCGCCCCCGGCCGGCGCATCCTGGACTGCCCGGGCGGCGCGGCCGCCTTCACGGCCGAGGCCGGCCGGCGCGGCATCGACGCGGTGGCCGTCGACCGCGAGTACGCCCACCACCGGGAGGACCTCGGCGTCCTCGTCGAACGGGAGACCCGGCACAAGCGCGACCAACTGGTGAGGGAGGCCCCGGAGTTCGTCTGGACGTGGTACGGCGACCCCGACCGCCTCACCCGGCAGTGGATCGCCAACGCCCGTGACTTCCAGGCCGACATCGCCGCCCGCCCGGACCGCTACGTCGCCGGCTCGCTGCCCGAACTCCCCTTCGCCGACGACTCCTTCGACCTGGTCCTCAGCTCGCACCTGCTCTTCTCCTACGGCAACCGGCTGGACGGGGACTTCCACCTGGCGGCCCTCCTGGAACTCGCCCGGATCGCCCGCCGCGAAGTCCGGCTCTTCCCGGTCATGGTGTACGACACCGGCGTCCGCTACGGGGAGCTCGACGGGCTGCGCCAACACCTGGACGCCCTCGGGATCCCGAGCCACGTGGAGCGGGTGGACTACGAATTCCAGCCCGGGGACAACGAGTTGCTCGTGCTGTCGTGCGCCGACTACCGGCCGCTGGCGCGGGCCGGGGCGCCGGGAGCCGACGCGTCGGTGCCGGGCGCCGCCGACCCGGTGCGGTGGCGGCACCGGGAGAACCCCTGACCTCAGGCCCGAGTCTTGGCCCTGGGCCTGACCGACGCCGAGTCTGCGTCGGCCAGGTCCAGGGCCAGGCCCCGGGTCACCCGCCGACGGGGGCGGATCCGGCGGCGTCGCCTCCGAGGTGGGCGGCAATCCTCCGCGCGCACTCCAGCGACTCGGTGCGCGAGGTGTCCACCTCCAGGTCGTAGCGCACGCCCTGGTGGACCAATTCCGCCTGCGAAGCGGCCATCCCCAGGATCCGGTTCCCCCGGGCGAGCTCCCGGCCGGTGGCCACCGCCGCCTCGCAGCGGACCCCGACCCACAGCACCTCCAGTCCCACGAGCGCCTTCTCCCACCGGAGTTGGGACTCAGCCCGGCCGAGGAAGACCTCGTCGACGATCACCCGCGCGCCCGCCCCCGCCATGGTCGCGACCCCCGCGATCCACGCCGCCTGCAAGGCCTGGAACTTCGACCCGACGCTCACCCCGCCGTCGGCCGCGAAACCGATGCCCCCGTCCGCATCGTGCAGGGACGCGGGCATCGCCTCGATCAGGGTGTCGACCCCGACCGTCAGCCAGGGCTCCGGCAGCACCGCCTGAAGACACCGGGCAATCCCGGACTTGCCCGAGCTGGAACCACCGTTCAGCACAATCACCTGAGTCGCCATCCCGCCACCGTAGCGATCCCGGTGCCATGTCCCAACCGGATATCGGACGCCCGGCGAGAGCCTGGCCGCCGCCGGGTGGGGCGCGCCGGGAGGGGCCGGGCGGCACGCGGGGAACGGTCACGGTCCGTGTCGACGTGGTGACGGCGCGATCACTCGTGCGGGGGAAAAGCGATGGTTGCGCTTTGAACAGTCGCGGTGGCTGGCCAGACTGGTCCTTCTCCGACCGGCCGGTCGGAGGTGGTGAGCGAGGGGGAGCACGGGCATGGGCGTTTCGTCGTACCGCGGCATGTGTGGCCTCGCCGCCGAGCACCCCGGGGGCCCGGACCTCCTCGCGGGAGTCGCCAGACCGGCGCCGCACGGCGAGGCCGGCGCCCTCCGCCGCGACGTCGGGGCGTGGCTGGTGGCGAGCGGGGTGCTCGGCGGTGACGTCCAAGGGTTCCTGGCACAGGGCCACCTGGACCTGGTGGCGGAGGCGTGGGGCGACGTCCCCCGGGGGCCGCGGCTGGTCGCGGCGGCGAAATGGCTGGTGCTCACCTGGATCCTCGACGACCGCTTCGACGACCAGTGGATCGGCCGGCCCGTCACGGCGGCCCGGCGGACCGTCCGGGCGCTCACGGACGTCCTGGACGGCGGTTCGGGCGTCGACTCGGACAGCGTTCCGGGCGGTGGCTCGGACGGCGTTCCGGACAGCGTTCCGGGCGGTGGCCCGGATGGTGCCTCGGACGGCGGCTGGGATGGCATCGAGCCGCCCGGCGACGCACTCGTCGAGGCGTTCGCGGTGCTGTGGCGGGAGACGGTCGAGCTGACGCCGCCGCAGTGGCGGGCGCGCTACGCGGCGTACTTCCGCGCGTACCTGGACACCTCGCTCGGCTACCTCGACGAGGCCTCGCTCCGCGACACCGCCTTCCGCGACACCGCCTTCCGCGACGCGCCCTTCCGCGACACCCCCTTCCACGACCTCGGGGCCGGCGCCGTGCAGACCGTCCCCGAGTACCTGCGCCGACGGGACCAGGACGGCGCCGTGTCGTGCGCGGCGGGTTGGATCGAACTCGCCCACGGCCTGGACCTCGCCGACGAGGTGTTCCGGCACCCGAGGGTGGCGGACCTGCTGATGCGCTTCAACCACGTCGTCTGCTGGGTCAACGACCTCTACTCCGCCGAGGGGGAGTCCGCCGCCGGGAACGGCAAGAACCTGCTGCGCTCGTTCACCGTCCACGAGGGCCTGGCCCCCCAAGAGGCGTCGGACCGGCTCGGGGCGCTGTGCGAGGCCGAGTCGACGACGCTGGAGTTCCTGGCGGACGGCATCGCCCGCGACCCGTCGTCGCCCGGCGAGGTCCGGGCCTTCGCCCTCGGGCTGGTCCGCTTCACCCGCGCGCTCATCCACTGGACGGCGACGGCCGCCCGCTACCGTACGGAGTCACCGCGATGATCCCCCGTCCGCCCGGCGGTCTGCCGCTGCTCGGGCACCTGGTGCCGTTCCTGCGCGACCCGCTGGCGTTCCTGCGTTCCCTGCCCCGGTACGGCGGCCTCGTCCAGATCAGACTGGGGCCGGTCTCGGCGGTGGTGGTCTGCGACCTGGAGCTGACCCGGCACGTCCTGCGCGAGGACCGGGTCTTCGACAAGGGCGGGTTCCTGTTCGAACGGGTCCGCGACTTCGCCGGCAACGGCCTGGTGACCTGCCCCCACGCCGACCACCGCCGCCAGCGCCGCTACGTCCAGCCCGCCTTCCGCGCCGACCGGATCGCGCGGTACACGGAGGTGATGGCCCGGGAGGCCCGACGGCTGGCCGGGTCCTGGAGCGACGGGCAGGAGGTCGACATCACCGCCGAGTTGAGCCTGGCCGCCGGGCGCAGCCTGGTCTCGACCCTGTTCACCCGGCTGCCGTTCACCGGCCTCCAGGAGACCGTCGACGACTTCGTCCTGCTCATCGGCGGCTCCTACCGGCGCATGCTGCTGCCCCACCGGCTCAACCGGATCCCGCTGCCGGCCAACCGCCGCTACGACGCCGCCCGCACCCGGCTGGTGCGCCTGGTCGACGAGGTCGTCACCGCCTACCGCGCGGATCCGGAGGACCGGGGCGACCTGGTGTCGACGCTGGTGGCCGCCGACGCGGGCGGGCAGGCGCTCTCCAACGCGGAGGTCACCGACCAGGTGATGACGATCTTCGCCGCCGGCTTCGACACCATCGCCAACTCCACCGTGTGGGCCCTGCACCTGCTCGCCCAGCACCCGGACATCGCCGACCGGGTCCGGGCCGAGGTGGACGCGGCCCGCGTGGACGCGACCGGGGTGAACGTAGCCGAGGCGGACGTGGCCGAGGCCGACGCCACCACGGCGGCCGGCGCGTCAGCGAGCGTGGACGGCACGTCGGCGAGCGTGGACGGGCTGGAGCTCACCACCCGGGTCGTCCGCGAGGCCGTCCGGCTGTACTCCCCGGGCTGGCTGCTCACCCGCGTCACCACCACCGACACCGAACTCGGCGCGCACCGCCTGCCCGAGGGCACCTCGGTCATCTACAGCCCCTACCTGCTCCACCGCCAGCCCGCCCTGTTCCCCGAGCCCGACCGCTTCGACCCCGAGCGGTGGGTGGGCGTCCACCCGCAGCGCGGCCCGTTCATCGGCTTCGGCGCGGGACCGCGCCGCTGCGTCGGCGAGCAGTTCGGCATGACCGAGTCCGTCCTGCTGCTCGCCACGATCATGCAGGCCTGGCACCTGGAGCACGTCCCAGGCCGGACCGTCCGCGAACTGCCGCTCGCCACGCTGCGCCCCGGCCCGGTGTGGATGCGCGCGACCCGCCGTGACGGCCTCGTCCGCACCGGGGCCGCCGGGTGAGCACGGCCCTCGTCCTCGGCGGCGGCCTGGCCGGCACGCTGGCCGCCGCCGCCCTGGCGCCGCACGCCCGGAGCGTCACCGTTCTCGAACAGGACGTCCTGCCCGTCCTGCCCGGCCCGCGCCGGGGCCTGCCGCAGGGCGAGTTCAGCCACATCCTGCTCGGCGGCGGCGCGGACGCCGTCGAGGAGGTCCTGCCCGGAACGCTCGACGCCCTGCTCGCCGCCGGCGCCCACTACCGCTCGATCCCCGCCGGCCTGCTGATGCGCCTCGGGCCGGGCTGGCTCCAGGGCTTCGACTCGCCGGCCTACCTGATCGCGTGCAGCCGGCACCTGCTCGACCACGTCGTCCGGCGGCGGCTGCGCGAGCAGGCGAACGTGACGGTCCGCGAACGCACCTCCGTCCTCGGTCTGGTGGGCGGCCCGGGCCGGATCGTCGGGGTCCACATCGAGAACCCGGACGGCTCGCGGGAGACCCTGCGGGCCGACCTGGTCGTCGACGCGACCGGCCGCCGTTCCCGCGCCCCGGAGTGGCTGCGCGCCCTGGGGGTCGAGGGACTGTGCGAGGAGACGGTGGACGCCGGACTCGCCTACGCCGCCCGGGTGTTCGAGACGCCGGGCGGAAACGAGGGCTTCCCGGTGGTGAGCATCGTGCCCGTCCCGGGGCGCGGCCGGCCCGGTCGGGGCGCCACCATCATCCCGATCGAGGACGGGCGCTGGATCGTCACGCTCTCCGGCACCCGTGGCGGCGAACCCGCGCGGGGCGAGCGGGAGTTCCACGACTTCCTGAAGGCGCTGGACCACCCGGTCGTCCACGACCTCGCCCGCGCCGCCCGCCCGCTCGGCCCGATCCGCACCTGCCACGGGACGCTGAACCGCCGGCGCCGCTACGAGTGCTACGAGGGCGGCCAGCTGGCCGGGTTCGCCGCCACCGGCGACGCGGTGGCGGCGCTGAACCCGGTGTACGGGCACGGCATGACAGTCGCCGCCCAGTGTGCCGCCGCCATCCGCGCCGCCGTCGACAGCGAAGGCCTGCACCCGGGGGTGAGCGCACTGATCCAGCGGCGGATCGCCAGGGTCGTCGACACGCCCTGGGACATGGCCAAGGACCAGGACGAGGGCTTCCCGGACGCGCTTTCGAGCCACCCCGCCACCGCTGCCGGGCCCGCCGCCGTGTTCACCCGCTGGTACACCCGCCGGGTGCTGGGCGCAGCCCTCACCGACCCCGCCGTCTCGGCCGCCTACTTCGAGGTGTTCTCCCTCGCCGCCAGACCCGCCCGGCTGGCCAGACCCGCGGTGGCCCTCGGCGCACTGCGACCCCGGCGCGCCCACCCGCCGACCGCCGGCCAGGCGATCGCCCGCTTCCCGGGGGTGGCCGCACTGGCCGGGCCCTACTGACCGGCCCGGACGGCCGGAACCGCCCAACCTCCCGTTCCCGCAATCCTGTTCACGCCGTTGCCGTCGAAGCCGCCCTCGAACGCCCAGGTCCTGTCCCACCAAGATCGGTCGGACGGACCTGGGGTCCGTCTTCAGGTGGACCCCAGGGCGACCTGACGGCTTCGGTCACCGAGCCGCCGCGGCCATGGCCTCGCGAACGGTGATCAGGCATGGATCGCAGTAACGGTCCGGGCCCGCCGACTCCTCGACGCCCGCAGCCGGCGCGACGCGCTGGGCGGGTTCGAGGAAGCGTCCGCACAGGGACGTCGACGAGTCGTTCTTCGTCACCACGTGCCACACCACGGCCGGCGGTGACACCGCCGGGTCGTGCTCGGCCCACATCTCGTACACGGTAGCCTCCCGAATCGCTGGGGCCCGGTCACCCCATGCAACCCCCCTCCCCGGCGGTCGGCCACCGGACGGGGCCCGGTGGGATGGCGCGCGGACGGTCGGGGCGTGCGGGTGGCGGCTGTTCCCTTGTGGTGGTGGCTGGTTGCCCCTGGCGTTTCGGTGTCGCGCCAGTAACATGAGTTCCCCTCACGTTCACGTCAGGAGGCAGTCATGCCGGACCGCTACGACCTGCCGACGGGGTTCCGCTGGGGCGCCGCCACCGCCGCCTACCAGATCGAGGGGGCGGTGGCGGAGGACGGCCGCGGGCCCTCCGTCTGGGACGTCTTCGCCGCCCGCCCCGGCGCCGTCCGCGACGGCCACACGGGCGCGACGGCCTGCGACCACTACCACCGGTACCCCGAGGACATCGCGCTGATGAAGGACCTCGGGCTGGACGGCTACCGCTTCTCCATCTCCTGGCCCCGCGTGCTCCCCACCGGCGCGAGCACCGTCAACCCCGCCGGACTCGCCTTCTACGACCGCCTGGTGGACGCCCTCCTTGACGCCGGCATCACCCCGCTCCCCACCCTCTTCCACTGGGACCTCCCGCAGGCCCTGGAAGACAACGGCGGCTGGCTGAACCGCGACACCGCCTACCGCTTCGCCGAGTACGCCACCGTCGTGGCCGACCGCCTCGGCGACCGCGTCCCCGCCTGGATCACCCTCAACGAGCCCTTCGTCCACACCGTCTTCGGCTACGCCCTCGGCACCCACGCCCCCGGCCGCACCCTGATGCTGGAGGCCCTCCCGGCCGCCCACCACCAACTCCTCGCCCACGGCCTGGCCGCGTCCCTGCTCCACGACCGCGGCCTGGAGGTGATGCTCTCCAACAACCTCACCCCGGTCGAGCCGGCCTCCGCCTCGCCCGCCGACACGGCTGCCGCCGAGGCCTACGACGCCCTGCACAACCGCCTGTTCACCGACCCCGTCCTCCTCGGCCACTACCCCGACCTCTCCGCCCTCGGCGTCCCCGACGACCTCTACGGCGCCCTCCACCCCGGCGACACCGACCTCATCCACACCCCCGGCCTCGACGGCCTCGGCCTCAACTTCTACAACCCCACCCGCATCGCCGCCCCCACCGAACCGGGCCTCCCCTTCACCCTCGTCGACATCCCCGACGTCCCCCACACCGCCTTCGGCTGGCCCGTCGTCCCCGACGCCCTCACCGCCCTCCTTCTTCACCTCCGCGACACCTACGGCAAGGCCCTCCCACCCATCACCATCACCGAAAACGGCTGCTCCGTCACCGAGTCCACCACCCCCGACCAACCCCGCATCGACTTCATGTCCGCCCACCTCGACGCCCTCGCCGCCGCCACCGCCGAAGGCATCGACATCCGCGGCTACTACACCTGGTCCCTCCTCGACAACTACGAGTGGGCCGAGGGCTACCACCAGCGCTTCGGCCTCATCCACGTCGACTTCGCGACGCAGAAGCGCACCCCGAAGGCCTCCTACACTTGGTACCGCGATCTGATTGCCAGTCATCATGCGAAATTTGGACGTTAGTTGCGAGCTGCGCGAGGGGTGCGAGTCAGGATCGCGACTGGGAAGGAAGCGACTGGCGAAATGCGAACCCGTAGCCGAGTACCCTGCGCTCGGCGGTGATGACAGGGTGTCCGATAGGTCGGACGGTCTTCGCCAGCGGTTCGGCCGGGGGCCGCCGCGGCCCCCGGCCCGTCGATCGCGCCCGTCCCGGCTCCGAGTATCGTCTGATCCTTGACGGCAATGGGAACTCCGCCCGCCTCCGCGCGCCGTCACTTGTCCTCACCACCCGTGCCATCGGGTGACTACGAACGGTGAGGATGCCGGTCGACCGACACACCAGGGAGGGCCCGGATGGCGGACAACGAGCACGAGGACGGCGATGCGAACCCCTCGGAACTGCCGGCGCTGCGACTGAAGCTCTACGTCGAGTCGCTCCAGGTCCTGATGCCCGAGCGGCAGTTCAAGCTTCTGATGGACGTCCTGCGCGGCTATGCCGAGCTCGGCGGTGGGCGGATCGCGGTGAAGCTGGACGACGAGGAGCGGGAGCTGTTCACACCTGCGGTGCAGCGCGAACTGCTCGTTCTCCTCGGCCTGATCGGCGCCCTGACACCCGGACACGAGGACCGCGCCGACCGTGTGGTGGCCGACCTCGGCGACGGGGAGTGGGCCAAGGAGGTCATGTCGCTCGTACCGCTGGAGGTCGCCTCCGACCCGGCCCGACTGCGGGAAATGCGCGACCGGCTTGACGCCGCTGAGGGCCGGCGGGCGAGCGACCGCGCGACGGTCGAGGGAATCGCAGAGGCGAGCGGGATGGCGGGGACAGAAGAGACCGGGCCCTCCTGACTCTCGACGTCAGCGCGGTCGGCCGCATGATCCGTCCGCGTGTACCGCGGCCCGAACACCTACTCAGAACGAGCCAGTAGTGAGAGCGATACCCCAGGAATCCGAAGCAATCGCGAGCATGGGGGTTCGTGACCCCGCGACCTACGACCTCGTGATCAGTCGCTGAATGGCGGGCTCGTAGTCGACCGCGCCGGTCTCACGCTGAAGTCTTGACCTCGGCCACGCTGAACCACCCTGGCCGCACCTCGACCAGCGGTGGCTTCAGCCACTCCACTGCGGACCGCAGGTCCTGCTCCGTGGGGTCGTGAGGCGCGGGCAAACTCCGGCCATAGCGGCGCAGCCGCCAGAGATCGAAGATCTCCCTGCCGTCGGCTGCGAAGTCCACGTCGATCTCGGTGCCGTTGTCGCTGATGAAGAGGCAGCCTGCTCCGTGGACCTGGTAGGAGTAGGTGCCGATTTCGCCGCGCGCGGCGATGCGCTACCGGGCGCCGTCGGCGGGTGTCTGTTGCCTGGCCCGGTAGGCGCGTTTTTTGACGAGGGCGCCGCAGGTCTTCATCGAGCACCAGCGGCGGGCGCCCGCGCGGGAGGTGTCGACGAAGGGGGCGCCGCAGTCGGGGTTCCCGCAGATGCGGACGCGGGTGCGGTGTTCCGATGCGCAGAGGGCGATCAGATCCCGGGCGACCATCGAGAGCACTGCCGCGAGTGCGTCGCCGTGCCAGCGCACGGTGGTCGCGTCGGGGGCGAGTTCGGGTGTCGAGGGGGGCTCGGCGGCGGCGCGGTTGACGAGCGCGATGTCCTCGGGCGAGGGCGGCGTGGCGTCCGCCAGGGCGCGGCCGGTCCGCTGGATCGCCTCACGCAGCTGCCTGGCGCGGCCGAGGTCGGCCTCGGTGCAGGGCGGCGGCGCTGTCGTGCAGTCGCTTTCGACGGCCCAGCGGCTCAAGTCCTCGGGCCGGGCGAGCCGTTCGAAGGGCGTGTCCGCGCCGCGGTCGGCCAGGGTGCCGGCGAAGGCGAAGCACAGCCGCGCGTCGTCGAAGCGGAAGTCGGCCTTGGCGCGCTGGCGCCCCTCGCGGCTGTCGTCCATGTCCACCACTTTATGCGGTTGACATGGTTCCGGGCAAGCGGCTAGCTTCAAAGTCCACCACTTGAACCGGTGGACTTCAGGCGGTTGCTCCCCGCTCCCGTCGACTCCCCTCAACTCCCGCCAACGCCCTTCAGCACGAGGAGGCCGCGCCATGCGCGCCGCAGTCATCGAGGAACTCCACAAGCCGCTCGTCATCCGCGACGTGCCCGATCCCTCCTGCCCGCCGGACGGCGCGATCGTGCGCGTCGGGGCGAACGGGATCTGCCGGACCGACTGGGCCCTGTGGGCCGGGGAGTTCTGGACGGGCGGGCCGCGTGTCGAGGCCCCGTTCGTCCTCGGCCACGAGTTCGCCGGCACCGTCGTGGAGGTCGGCCGCGAGGTACGGGGGTGGAAGGAGGGCGACCGCGTCATCTTCCCGATGAACCCCGGCGAGGGCGCGTGCGAGATGTGCCGCAGCGGCAATCAGCACGTCTGCGAGCACGTGGACTCGCTCGTACCCGGGGTGTCCTACTGGGGCGCCTTCGCCGAGTACGTCATGGTCCGCTTCGCCGACGTCAACCTGGTCGAAGTGCCGGAGGGCGTCGGCTTCGTGGACGTCGCCGCGCTGGCCTGCCGCTACATGACCGCCTTCCACGGCGTCGTCGACCAGGCGAAGGTCCGCGGCGGCGAATGGGTCGCGGTGTACGGCGCCGGGGGCGGCATGGGGCTGTCGACGGTCGAGATCGCCGCGGCGACGGGCGCCAACGTCATCGCGATCGACATCACGGACGACAAGCTGGACGCCGCCCGCGCACTCGGCGCCGTCCACACCGTCAACGCGGCGACCGATGACCCCGCCGAAGCGGTGAAGACCCTCACCGGCGGCGGTGCCCACGTGTCGGTCGACGCCGTGGGCATCGCCGCCGCCTGCCGCAACTCCGTCCTCTCCCTGCGCACCCGCGGCCGCCACCTGCAGCTCGGACACACCACCGCTGCGGAACAGGGGGACGTCGCGCTGCCGGTCGACGTCATGATGGTCAAGGAGCTGGAGTTCCTGAGCGCCTTCGGCATGCAGGGCCAGCGCTTCGGCACGATGCTGAACATGATCGCCGCCGGCCGCCTCGACCCCGGCCGCATCGTCTCGCGCACCGTCGGCCTCCACGAGGCGAGCGAGGTCCTGGAGTCCCTGGAGACGTACGGACCCACCGGTGTGGTCGTCATCGACTCGTTCCGCCCCTGAAGCGTCTCCCCCCGACCCCCTCGAAACACCTCCCCCCGAAAGCAGGAACGGCCATGCCCGCATCCCGTCAACTGATGGACCAGGAACTGAGCCTGGCCCTCGACGCGGTCCCCATGACCCCCAACGGCGCGTTCGACCTGACGGACCTCGCCGCAACGCGCGCGGCGTTCCGCGCCCAGGCCGAGGCCGCCGCCGACTCCCAGCCCGGCGACCCGTCGGTCACCATCGAGACGCACCTCGCGCGCCGAACGGACGGCCCCGACGTACCGATCCGCCTTCTGCGCCCCACCGGAGCGCCCGGACCTCTGCCGGTCCTGCTCTGGTTCCACGGTGGCGGACAGGTCCTCGGCTTCGCCGCCCAGGACGACCCGTGGCTCACCCGGCTGGGCGCGAGCCTCGGCTGCGCCGTCGCCGTGGTCGACTACCGGCTCGCCCCCGAGACACCCGCTCCCGGCGCCGCCGAGGACGGCTTCACCGCCTACCAGTGGCTCGGCCGCGAGGCGGACGCGCTGGGCCTGGACGGCGCCCGCATCGGCATCGCGGGCCAGAGCGGCGGCGGAGGCGTCGCGGCGGCCACGACCCTCCTGATCCGCGACCGCGGTGGCGTGACACCCCTGTTCCAATCACTCACGTATCCGATGCTCGACGACCGCAACCGCACCGCATCGAGCCACGAGATCACCGACATCGGCATCTGGGACCGCTCGACCAACCTCCTCGCCTGGCAGGCGATCCTGGGCGACCGCGCCGGCACCGACGACGTCTGCCCCTACTCCGCCCCCTCCCGCACCACCGACCTCAGCGCCCTGCCGCCCACCTTCATCACCGTCGGCGACCTCGACTGCTTCCGCGACGAGAACCTCGACTACGCCACCCGCCTGCGGGCCCACGGCGTCCCGGTCGAATTCCACCTCTACCCCGGCGCCTACCACGCCTTCGACCTCATCGCCCCCCACTCCCGGCTCGCCACCACCTTCCACCAGACCTGGTCCAACTACCTCACCCGCCAGTTCCACACCTCCCCGTCCTCCGCCTGACATCCGCGCCGAGGACTGTTCGGTCGTGGAGGAGACGAGACGAGACAAGACGGGAGGAGAGAGAGGAGAGGAACGGTGAGGGCCGGCCGGCCGGTCCCGGGGCGGGTGAGCCGTTCGGTGCTGCGGCGGGACACGCTGCCACCTGCGCTTCGCCCCCATCAGCGTAGTGTGGCCCGCTCGTGACCGGGGTGCGGTGGATCATGGGTGTATGGCCAGAGACACGGGCCGCTCCTCCTGGCTGCCCCTGCGTCGATCGGGTAGCCGTCGTGAGCGGCGACACCCACGCTCAGCCCCGCGGGAGCAGTCGGCGCATCGCCTGTGGTCGGTGATGAGCATCCGGAGTGTCGCCGGTCAGATGTTCGTCCTGCAGGTGCTGATCGTGCTGTTGCTCGTGGTGACGGCCGTCGTCGTGCTGCTGGTCCAGTCCCGCAGCGACCGGTTCGAAGCGGCGCGCGGCCGCACGCTCGCCGCGGCCCAGGCGTTCGCCCACGGTCCCGGTTTGGTGGCGACGATGCAGGGCCCCGACCCCAGCGCGGTGCTCCAGCCGCTGACCGAAGCGGCCCGCACGGCTGCCGGGGTCGACTTCATCGTGGTGACCGACCGCAACGGCATCCGCTACACCCACCCCGATCCGGAGCTGATCGGCAAGATGTTCATCGGCACCATCGGGCCGTCGCTGCACGGCCAGGTCACCGTCGAGGACGTGAACGGCCCGCTCGGCTCCGAGTACCAGGTGGTCGTCCCGGTGGAGGACTCCCACGGGGCGGTCGTGGGCATCGTCTCGTCCGGGATGAAGGTCTCCAACGTGAGCAGCGCGTTCAACCGCCAGCTGCCGGTCGTCCTGGGCGTCGGCGCCTTGGCGCTGGGCCTGGCCACGGCCGGCACGGCGCTGGTGGGCAGGCGTCTGCTGCGGCAGACGCGCGGCCTGGGGCCGGAAGAGATGACCCGGATGTACGAGCACCACGACGCGGTGCTGCACGCGGTGCGCGAGGGCGTGGCCATCGTCAGCGGCGACGGCCGGGTCCTGCTCGCCAACGACGAGGCGCGCCGCCTGCTCGACCTGCCCCCCGATGTGGAGGGGCGTACCGTCGCCGACCTCGGCCTCGCCCCCCGCACGGCCGAACTGCTGCTCTCCGACCGTGCGGTCACCGACGAGGTGCTCCCCGTCGGAGACCGCCTGCTGGCCGTCAACAGCCGCCCCACCGACAGCGGGGGAGGCCCGTCGGGCAGCGTCACCACCCTGCGCGACTCCACCGAACTGCGCGCCCTCGCGGGGAGGGCGGAGGTCGCCCGCAGCCGGCTCAGGCTGCTGTACGAAGCGAGCCTGGCCATCGGCACGACCCTGGACGTCCGGCGCACCGCGGAGGAGCTCGTCCGGACGGCCGCCCACGAATTCTGCGACTACGCCACTGTCGACCTCGCCGAAGCGGTCCTGGACGGCGAGGAACCACGGGTGCTGGTGGTCGATGCCCCGGTGGAGCTGCAGCGGGTGGCGCTCGCGGGCGCCCGGGACGATTCGCCGCTGTACCCCCGAGGGGAGCTGGTCAGGTGGGACCGGGGCACCCCGCAGGCGGCGGGTTTCGTCGGGGGGCGTCCCACGCTGGTCACCGAGCTGGCGACCGACGCCGGCTGGCGCATGCAGGACACCGAGCGTACGCAGGCGGTGCTGGAGTTCGGCCTGGCATCGCTGATCGCCGTTCCGCTGTCGGCGCGGGGTGTGCTGATGGGCATCGCCTGCTTCTGGCGCAGCCGTGACAGAGGTCCCTTCGAGGAGGAGGACCTGTCCCTGGCCGAGGAGCTGGCCGCCCGGGCCGCCGTGTCCATCGACAACGCCCGCCGCTACACGCGCGAGCACATGATGGCCGTCACCCTTCAGCACAGCCTGTTGCCGCGCGCGCTGCCCGAGCAGAGCGCCCTCGACATCGCCTACCGCTACCTCCCCGCCCAGGCGGGGGTCGGCGGCGACTGGTTCGACGTCATCCCGTTGTCGGGCACCCGGGTCGCGCTCGTCGTCGGGGACGTGGTCGGCCACGGCCTGCACGCGGCCGCGACCATGGGCCGCCTGCGCACCGCGGTCCAGAACTTCTCCACCCTCGACCTGCCGCCGGACGAGCTCCTCGGGCACCTGGACGAACTGGTCGCCCACATCGACCAGGAGACGGCGGCAGCCGAGGGCGAGCTCGCGATCACCGGCGCCACCTGCCTCTACGCCATCTACGACCCCACCACCGCCACCTGCGCCCTGGCCCGGGCGGGCCACCCGCCGCCCGCCCTCGTCCACCCGGACGGCACGGTGGAGGTCCTCAGCCTTCCCGCCGGTCCGCCGCTCGGCCTGGGCGGGATGCCCTTCGAGGCCACGGAGGTACGGGTGCCCCAGGGCAGCAACCTGGTCCTCTACACCGACGGCCTCATCGAGGACCGCACCCGCGACATCGGTGTCGGCCTGGACGTCCTCACCGCCACCCTGGGCCGCGCCGACCGGTCGCCCCAGGAGGTCTGCGACGCCGTGCTCGACGCCCTGCTGCCCGTCCGCCAGACCGACGACATCGCCCTGCTCGTCGCTCGCACCCAGGTGCTGGCACCCGATCGGACCAGCGAGTGGGAAGTGGCCGCGACCCCCGAGGCCGTGGGCCGGGCGCGGGCCGAGGCGACCCGACAGCTCACCGAGTGGGGCCTTGAGGAGGCCGTGTTCGTCACCGAGCTGGTGCTCAGCGAGCTGGTGACCAATGCCATTCGCCACGGGACCGAACCGATCAAGGTGCGGCTGCTGTACGACCGCACGCTGATCTGCGAGGTCGCCGACACCAGCAGCACCGCCCCGCACCTGCGCTACGCGGCCGCCGAGGACGAGGGCGGCCGCGGCCTGTTCCTCGTCGCCCGGCTCGCCGAGCGCTGGGGCGTGCGCTACACCCCCTGGGGCAAGATCATCTGGGCCGAGCAGTCGCTGCAGCCGAGTGCCTCGATGGCCTGGCCGATGCTCGAGTAGCCGGGGAAAGCCCATGCTCGGCAGGCCCGTACTCGAGTAGCCTGGGTAGGCCCGTGGTGGTCGATCCGGGTCAGCCGGTGGTGAGCACCATCCGGAAGCGGGCCTTCCCGGCGAGCATCTTCTGGTACGCCTCCTCGGCGTGGTCCAGCGGCACGGTCTCGGTCATCGGGCGGATGCCGTGCAGGGCGCTGAACGCCATCGTGTCCTCCACGTCCTGCGCGGTGCCGGACGGATGGCCCCGGACGACGTTGGCACCCATGAGCAGTCCGGCCGGACTGATCGCCATCGGAGCGGCGTCCGCCCCGATCACCACCAGCTCCCCGCGGGGGGCCAGCCCGTCCAGGGTGGACGCGATGGCCTCGGAGTTCCCGGCAGTGGCCAGCACGGCCCTGGCGCCGCCGAAGGACTGCAGCGCCTCGGCGACCGGGGTGCCGGCGGTGCTGTCGACGTAGTGGTGGGCGCCCAGTTGCTCGGCGAAGCCGGCCTTCTCGGCTCCCCGGGCGATCGCCACCGTCTCGAAGCCCATCGCGACCGCGTACTGAACCCCGAGGTGCCCGAGCCCGCCGAGCCCGAGCACCGCGACCAGATCGCCGGGCCGGGCGGTGCTGCGCCGCAGCCCGTTGTACGTGGTCACGCCCGCGCAGGCCATCGGCCCGGCGTCGCCCGCCGCCAGTTCGTCGGGGATCCGGGCCAGTGCGTCGGCGGGCGCGATCACCTTCTCGGCGAAGCCCCCGTCATACGTCCATCCCGGGACCTTCAGGTTCCGGCACACGATGAAGTCGCCCTGGCGGCACGGTTTGCAGTGGCCGCAGCTGCCGCCGAACCAGCCGACCGCCACCCGGTCGCCGATCTGCCATCCACGGTCCCGAGTGCCCTCGCCGAACTCCTCGATGTGCCCGGCGATCTCGTGTCCGGGCACCACGGGGAACGACACGCCCGGTAGCGCGGCGTTCACGAAGAGTGTGTCGGAGTGGCAGACGCCGCACGCCTCCACGGCGATCCTCACGTGGCCGGGTCCTGGCTGCGGCACCTCTCGCTCGGCCGGGTGGAGCGCACCGCCCGGGGCGGTCGCCTGTGCCACTCGATAGGTACTCATGATCAGCGCTCCTCCGGGAAGATGATCGGCGCTCCTCCGGGAAGTCGTCGCCGTACGTCGGCAGGCTGCTCAGGGGTCCATCCGGGGGGCCTTTCTTCACCATAAGGCCGTACGGGCCACTGCGCAGGGCAGTGGGGGCAGCAGGCCGAGGGCCACCACCGGCGTCACGGCCTCGTCCGTGTCGACTTCGTCCGAAATCACCGCTCACGCAAGTTTGTTGACACCTCGTTCTGTCGGAGCGGTCCTGCGGGAGTCCGAAGGGACCCGGCCCCGCTGTGCTCGCCGCGCGGCCGGGTCCTCGGGGGGTGGTGGTCAGCTGAGGGTGCGGAGCGCGTCGGCGTCGTAGGGGCGCAGGTCGGCGTGGCGGCCGGAGAGGACCTTGGCGGCCCACTGCGGGTCCTGGAGGAGGGCGCGGCCGACGGCGACCAGGTCGAACTCGTCGCGCTCCAGCCGGTCGAGCAGGTTGTCGATGGCCTGGACCGGGGAGCCCTCGCCCCTGAAGGCGCCGACGAAGTCGCCGTCGAGGCCGACCGAGCCGACGGTGATGGCGGGGCGGCCGGTGAGCTTCTTGGTCCAGCCCGCCAGGTTGAGGTCCGAGCCGTCGAACTCGGGGACCCAGTAGCGGCGGGTCGAGGCGTGGAAGGCGTCGACGCCGGCCTCGGCGAGCGGGGTGAGGATCGCCTCCAGCTCCTCGGGGGTCTCGGCGAGACGGGCCTCGTAGTTCTCGGACTTCCACTGCGAGTAGCGGAAGATCACCGGGAATTCCGGGGAGACGGCCGCTCGCACCGCGGCGACGAGCTCGGCCGTGAACTTCGTCCGGGCCACCGGGTCGCCGCCGTAGGCGTCGGTGCGGCGGTTGGTGCCCGCCCACAGGAACTGGTCGAGCAGGTAGCCGTGGGCGCCGTGCAGCTCGACGCCGTCGAAGCCGATCCGCTCGGCGGCCGCGGCGGCCTCGGCGAACGCGCCGATGACGGCGTCCAGATCGGTCCGGGTCATCGCCCGGCCCGTTCCCTCGGTGCCGTCCAGGCGGATCCCGGACGGGCCGACGGCGGGCGCGTCGGCGAACGGCGGGTCGCCCTGCTGGCGCACCATGCCGATGTGCCAGAGCTGCGGCACGATGGTGCCGCCCGCCGCGTGGACGTCCTCGGCGACGCGGGCCCACCCGGCCAGCTGTTCCTCGCCGTGGAAGCGCGGGATGTCGTCACTCTGGCCGGCGGACTCGTGGCCGACGTACGTCCCCTCGGTGATGATCAGGCCGACGCCCGCGGCGGCCCGGCGGGCGTAGTACGAGCGCACGTCCTCGCCGGGCACGCCGCCCGGGGAGAACCTGCGCGTCATCGGCGCCATCGCGATGCGGTTGGGAACGGTCAGCCCGTTGAGCGTGACGGGCCGGGACAGGATTTCGGCCGCGCGGGAGGCTGCGGGCTCGGTGACGGTCATGGGATCCCTCGTGGGTACCGGTGGAGTGCGCCGGGGCGGAATTGGTTGCCTGTGCAAACAACCTGGGAGGCCCCCGCATTTCGCCGACTGCGCGAATCCTGCTGTGATCAGCGCCACTGCGCACCGGAGGGGGCGGCCGGCTCGTCGCGCCCGGTCGTGGCCCAACCCGTCTGCTGCGGTGTGGACTTGGCGGCCGTCAGGGGCGGGAGGGCGGGCCCTGGCTACAATCACGACGTGTTCGACGGCCTGAGGCCTTCCGCCGGCGCTCCGGAATCGTCCACGTCGACTTCGTGGCGCGGTGACTTCGCGGCGCGGTGACTTCGTGGCGCAGCGACTTCGTGGCGCAGTGATTTCGCGGCGTAGCGACTTCGCGGCGCAGCGGCGCACCCCGAAGGCCTCCTACGCCTGGCACCGCGACCGATCGCCGACCGAAGGAGCTGACGATGACTCCACGACAGATCGCCGACGACTACGTGGCCCGGGTTGCCGCACACGATCCCGTCACCTCCACGTCCCTGGGCCTGGCTCCGGGCGACGACCGGATGCCCGACCTGTCGCCGGACGGCGTCGAGGAGACGGTCCGGCTCGCGCGGGAGGCGCTGGCGCGTCTGGACGCCGTCCCCGAGGCCGGGCCCGACGGGGATCCGGCGGAGCTCGTGTGCGCGCGGCTGCTGCGCGAGCGGCTCGACGCCGAGGTGCGGGTGCACGAGGCCGGCGAGAACTTCCGCGCCGTGCGGAACCTGCACACACCGGTGCACCAGCTCCGGGGCATCTTCACGATGATGCCCACCGCCACCGACGACGACTGGGCCCCGGTCCTGGGCCGACTGCGCAACCTGCCCGCCGCGCTGGACGGTTACCGTGCCACGCTGGCGGAGGGCGTCGCCCGCAAACTGCTCGCCGCGCCCCGCCAGGCCGACGTGCTGTGCGCGCAGCTCACCGCGTGGACCGGCGAGACGGCCGGGGGCCCCGGCTGGTTCGCCGAGTTCGTCGCCCCCGCGCCGCAGCGGCTCCGCCCCGAACTGGACACCGCCGCGAACGAGGCGACCGCCGCCGTGGCCGCGTTCCGGGACTGGCTCCGCGACAGCTACCGGTCCGCTGCGGAAGGCACGCCGGACGCCGTCGGCCGCGAGCGCTACCTGCTCGGGGCCCGCCGGTACACCGGCGCCGACCTGGACCTGGACGAGACCTACGACTGGGCCTGGGAGGAGTTCCACCGGGTCTGGGCCGAGCTGCGCACAGAGGCCGAACGGGTGCTGCCCGGCGCCACCGTCCAGGAAGCCCGGGCCCACCTGGACGAGCACGGACACACCGTGCACGGCGCCGAGCGGATGCGCGGCTGGCTGCAGCAGATCACGGACGACGCGATCGAGGCACTCGACGGGCGCCACTTCGACATCACCGGCCCGCTGCGCCGGGTCGAGACCAGGATCGCCCCGGCCGGCAGCGCCGCCGCGCCCTACTACAGCGGACCGAGCCTCGACTTCGCCCGCCCGGGCCGGACCTTCCTCCCGCCGGCCAACGGCGACGCGCAGGAGCGGTTCCGCACCTGGCGCCTGGTCAGCACCTGGTACCACGAGGGTGTCCCCGGGCACCATCTGCAGCTCGCCTCCTGGACCGCGGCGGCGGAGCAGCTGTCCCGCTACCAGGTCACCCTCGGCAAGATCAGCGCCAACGTGGAGGGCTGGGCCCTGTACGCGGAGCGGCTGATGGACGAGCTCGGCTTCCTCACCGATCCCGGACGCCGCCTCGGCTACCTCGGCAAGCAGATGATGCGCGTCGCCCGCGTCATCGTCGACCTCGGCATGCACCTGGAGAGCGCCATTCCGGCGGGCTCCCCGTTCCACCCGGGCGAGCGCTGGACCCCGGAGCTGGCCACCGCCTTCATGGCCGACTACGTCGGTCTGGCGCCCGCCCACCTGCACAGTGAGATCGTCCGCTACCTCGGCCGGCCCGGCCAGGCCATCGGCTACAAACTCGGCGAGCGCGCCTGGCTGGCCGGCCGCGAGGCGGCCCGCCGCCGGCTGGGCGCCGACTTCGACCTCAAGCACTGGCACATGAAGGCCCTGCGGCAGGGCTCCCTGGGCCTGGACGACCTGGAGGCAGCCCTGGCAGCGCTGTGACCGCCGGCTGACGGCCGGGTGACCGCCGTCGATCGAGACGGACGTACGGCCGCCCCCGGCCCGGAGACTCCGCCGGGCCGCTGGGCCGCCGGGGGTGTGGTCGGGAATCCGGGGCGGTCGGCGGTGCCTGGATGGAATCATGTGGACGCCCGGAGAGGGTGCCGCAGGGTCGAGTCGGGACAGGAGCCGTAGGTGGGAGAGAGGCAGCGCGCCGTCCGGAAGCCCAAGGTCGTGCTGGCGGACGGGGAGCGGCTCCATGCGGTCGCCCGCGCGGTCGTCGACGATCACCAGGGTGCTGTCGAGCACGTGCGCCAGGCCGCGGCCGGTCTGCGGGGCCAGCTGGTCCGCGACGAACTGGACGCCATTCCGGTGGCCCGGCTGAAGGACGTCACCGAGGGGCGTCTGCGCGTCGGCGCGCTGGAGGCCGCCGGGATCAGGACCGTGCGGCAGGTGGTGGACGCCACGCCCTACACGCTCCAACTGCTGCCCGGAATCGGAGCCCAGAGCGCTCTCCAGGCCATCGCCGCCGCCGGGCAGATCGCTCGGGCAGCGGAGCAGGCCGTGGCGATCCGGCTGGACGTCGACCACCAGGACGCGGCGGGCACCGCGCTGGTCGTCGCACTCCAACGGCTGGTCGCCGCCGGGCCCGATGCGAGACGGGCCAGGGAGCTGGCGGAGCGTGTCGCCGGCGAGGCCGCCGCCCTGATCGCCGCCGCCCAGCCGGCCCGGGGCGTTGTGAGAGGCCTGTTCGCCGGGCGGCAGCGCCGGCAGGAGGCGTTCGCCGCGGTCGACCGGTTGGACGCCCTGCTCGCGGAGGCGGAGGGCCGAGGAACGTCCATGCTCTTCGCCCAGGCCTCGGTGGACCTCCTCCGCCCACTGGCCACGGACATCGAGGCCTGGGCGGAGTTCGAAGTCCGCTCGGCCGAGTTCTACGGCGTCCTGGGCGAGTTCGCCGGATCCGGCTCCGACGGGCTCACCGCCTCCGAGGGCTTCCTCCCGGAGAGCCTGTCGGACCGGGTCCGGGCCGAGCCGCTGGACGACACCCGGTGCACGGTCCCGCTCCGTGGTTACCAGGCGTTCGGTGCCCGCTTCGCCCTCGCCCAGAAGCGGGTGATCATCGGCGATGAGATGGGCCTCGGGAAGACGATCCAGGCGATTGCCGCGCTCGCGCATCTGCGGGCGCACGGGAGCGCACACTTCCTCGTCGTCTGCCCGGCGAGCGTCCTCATCAACTGGATCAGGGAGATCGAGTCGCGCAGCACGTTGAGGGCGTTCCGATTCCACGGCCAGGAGCGGGAAGCGGCGCGCACCGAATGGCTCCGCAGCGGAGGTGTCGCCGTCGTGACCTTCGACGGACTGCGTCGCCTGGAGGTCCCGGAGGACGTCACGGTCGGCATGGTCGTGGTGGACGAGGCCCACTACGTCAAGAACCACAGCACGAAGCGCTCGCAGGCGGTGGCCGAGTGGACCGACCGCGTCGACCGCGTCCTGTTCCTCACCGGCACCCCGATGGAGAACCGGGTGGAGGAGTTCCGGAACCTGGTCCGCTATCTGCAGCCTGATCTTCTGCCCGGAATCCACAGCAGTTCGGCCGCCGCAGGGCCGACGTCGTTTCGCAAGGCAGTGGCACCGGCCTACCTGCGCCGCAACCAGCGGGACGTCCTGACGGAGCTCCCCGACGTCGTTCATGTCGACGAATGGGAGGAACTGTCGGCGTCCGATCTCGTCGCCTACCGCTCGGCGGTCGCCGAGGGGAACTTCATGGCCATGCGCCGTGCCGCGTACGCGGACCCGGAAGGGTCGGCGAAGCTGCTGCGGCTGATGGAGGTCGTCGACGAGGCTGCGGAGAACGGGTTGAAGGTCGTTGTCTTCTCGTTCTTCCGCGATGTCCTGCGGGTCGTCCAGGACGCTCTGGGGCAGCGTGCTTTCGGCCCGATCGACGGAGGCCTGGACGCTGTCCGACGGCAGGACGTCGTGGACGAGTTCGCCGCCGTGCAGGGCCATGCGGTGCTGCTGAGCCAGATCCAGGCCGGCGGTGTGGGACTGAACATCCAGGCGGCGTCGGTCGTCATCCTCTGTGAACCCCAGGTGAAGCCCACCATGGAGAGCCAGGCGATAGCCAGAGCCCATCGCATGGGCCAGGTCCGGCGTGTGCAGGTGCACCGCTTGCTGGCCGTGGACAGCGTCGACCAGCGGATGGTGGAGATCCTTCGCGCGAAGAGCCAGTTGTTCGACGACTACGCGCGCCGCAGTGACGTGGCCGAATCGACTCCTGAAGCGGTCGACGTCTCGGAGCAGTCGCTGGCCGCGCTGATCGTGGAGGAGGAACAACTGCGCCTCGCCCGGACGGCTGCCAACGGTGCTGCGACCTGACGTTGTGACCGGGGGCGTTGTGGCGGGTCGGTAGGGGTCGGGAGGGGCTGGCAGGGGCGGCTGGCAGGGGCTCGCAGGGGTAGACCTGCGCGGTCCCGGGCTGGGCGTTTGTTTCGGGCACTGAATAGGGGGTACTGTCTCCCAGTCGCTCGGCAGGGAGCACCGGACACGCATCGGCGCGGACGGTCCCGGGGCGGCCAATCCTCTTGAAACACCACCTCCTGGTTCGGGCCGGGTCGCGTCTTGTCGCGGCTTGGTTCCTATTCGGCGTGCTCGTTTTATTGGATTGCGGCTGATTCGCTTTTCGGAGCAGGGGTCGGCTAGAGTTTGAAACGTCGGACGGGGCATAAAGCCGCAGAAGACACCAGCGAGTTGGATGAACGAAGCGCCGGAAAACGGAGCGGAAAACATCTGGTAAGCTGGGAACACGAAAGAACGAAGCGCCCGGAGGGCCCGCTGGAAGGCGGTCCGAAGGAAGTGTCCGTTCCTTGAGAACTCAACAGCGTGCCAAAAGTCAAC